>JAJYBT010000021.1 GCA_021778875.1 Acidobacteriota bacterium
GATGGCCGGGCCGGAAAGGCCGCCGGTCACATTGCTCAGTCGGGGCCTGCGCGTTTCCACGTCAATGGACATGGCGAGGAACGTATTCACCAGGCTCAGTGCGTCTGCGCCTGCTCCGGCAGCAACCCGCGCCATGTGCGCGATAGAAGTCACATTGGGAGAGAGCTTGACGATCAGAGGGCGCGCCGCGGCAGTCTTCGCCTCGCGCACCAGGTATTCCAGCGAGCCTGCGTCCGCGCCAAAGGCCATTCCGCCCGCATGTACATTGGGGCAGGAGACATTCAACTCATACGCCGCAATGCCCGCCACATCATTGAGCCGCTTGATCACGGCCAGGTACTCGCCCACCGTGTACCCGAAAACGTTGACGATCACCTTGCACCTGGGATACCGAGCCATCGGCGGCAGCTTGTGCGCGATGTAATCTTCCACGCCCACGTTTTGCAGCCCGATCGCATTCAGCATTCCTGCTGCCGTCTGCAGAATGCGCGGCGGCGTGTGGCCGACCATCGGATCCAGAGAGATGCCCTTGGTCGAGAAACCGCCAATCCGGTCCAGTGCGACGATTTCCTCAAATTCAATGCCGTAGCCAAAGGTGCCGCTCGCGGCAATCACCGGGTTTGTCAGTTCCAGTCCGGCAAACTGTACTGTCATGTCGGGTTTCACGCGCGGCAGTCTTCCTTGACCATTGGATTCCTACTGGCTTGCTGGGTGGCTCGGCTTCAGCGCTTCGGTAAGCACGCGGCCCACTGCTGCTGATGGCTGATTGATGCCTGCAAGCGAGGCGAACGTGACCGCCAGATCCACCGGGGCCACACGTCCATGATACGCGCCGGGCACAAACGGCGTCCCATAGAAGGCCAGAGGCACATGCCGGTCATAGGACCATGGGCTAAAGTGGTTGGTGCCGTGCTGTTCCGGCGTGCCCTCCATCTGGTAGCCACCCAGAACCAGCATCACATACCAGTTGCCGTGATAGGTGTAGCTGTGCGCCAGCTCACGTCCCCACTCGCTGGGGGGCAATTCGCCGTTCGCCAGCGCCAGCCGCGAGTAAACACCCACCAGTTGCGGCGCGGGCAGAAGCCGATGCTGCAGTGGTAGCGGTCCATCGGCCTTGGGAGCCTGGCTTGCCACAGCATCGGGAAGCATCGCAGCCACCTCGGTCTCCGCTTCCTTCTCATCCACATGCGCCTTCTCAAACGAGCGCTTATCCAGCACGATGTAAGGCATCTCCGGCCCAGGCATCAGGTAGTTCACCTGCGCCCCGGGCGAGTAGCGTGCATTCAGCCCCGCATTCACGCTCGCATACAGCGCTTTCATATTCACCGTAGCCGAATGGACGCCGAGCTTGGCAGCCACTGATGGAACCGGCGCGATGCCGTGGTCTGCCGTCAGTGCGATCCACGTGTTCTTGAGCCCCACTGTCTGGTCCAGCCATGTGAAGAAGCCATCCAAATCGCGGTCTAGGCTCAGAATCATCTGCTGCTCCTCGTCTGAGTCCGGCCCGAACTGGTGCCCCTCAATGTCGTTGGCAGAGAGTGAAATGGTCACCATGTCCGTGACGCCGTTCTCACCCAGCTTCTCGTTCGTAATCGCCGCCCTGGCAAAGTCCAGCTCATAGCGGTTGGCCGCAGGCGTCTTGCCCACCGCGCCAAAAAAGTTCCGTGTGCCCACTGCATTCGCCTCTCGTTCGGCCTGGGCAATGCGTCCGCTCTCGTTAAATGCCCGCGCCCACTCCGGCAAGTGCTCCATGTAATATGTCGAGGTGGTGAACTGTCCGCTTGCCGGGTCAATCCAGAAAGCCCCGTTCGCCGCCTGTCCCGCCGTCAGAATCGCCGCGCGGTCCTTCAGCGAGATGCCGAATACGCTCGCCCGTCCCTGTGTCGCCAGTCGCAGCTCGTCGCCCAGCGTGGTGGCCCGCAGATTCAGCGGAGAAGCGCCAATCACGTAACGCGCCGCATCGGCAGGCGCGCCAGGCCGGTTCGCTGGAATCGAGGATGCGGGTAGATCCACAAGCTGATAGCGCTCGTCCTCCACTGACGTCACCTTGTGCGTGTCAGAGCGAGAAGCGTCCCACCACTCGTTCGACTCAATGCCATGCCCGTCCGTGTACGCGCCGGTGGCAATCGTCGAGTGCCCGGGCGCGGTCTTCGTATTGGCGTAGTCGTAGTAGCAGTCCGTGAACCACGCCCCCTCGTCCATGAAAAGCCGGAACCCGCGCCCCTTGAACTGCGTGTAATCGCGGTTCAAATAGTCACCGCGAAACTGGTCGATGACCACGATGACGATCAGCTTGGGCCGGCCAACGTAGACCTGCGCCTGCGCCAGCACGGGCAGCAGCAAAGTCATGACCAGAAGGAGGGAGCGCAAGAAAAAGGAGCGGGAGAAATCTCTTCGGGAACGCATCCCACTGATTATAGGAAACCGCAGTGGTCTGCATTGCAAGAAATGAGCCAATTGGAGCGGCAGCCGGCTCTTCCCGGCAACTATTCTCCATTTATGACCCAGTCGGAGGCGTCGGTCCGGGATACGCACTTCCTCTGCAATCCTCATCCACGGGACAGCTTTCTCCGCCCTGCATCCGGTCCATCAGCCACAGATACGTCGTCAAGTGATGTGCGCAGCCAAGGCTGTCCTCAATGGCATTCATCGGCGGCACCATCTCCACGCCCGTATTCGTGTGCTCATACGGGAGCGGCAGGAACGGAGGAAGGTTGGGCACTAGATCAGACCGGTTGTAGATGCGATTACTCGCGGCAATCACTGCATTGAACGAGCCGGCAAACAGGTGATCCCCGGTCCTCGGGCTCGCATAGGTGTACACAGCCGGCTGGCGGCACTCCGTATTTAGCGCCACATCCAGCGTTAAAAGCGTCGCCAGCGCCCCGCCCAGGCTGTGCCCCGCCACGGTCACTGTTTTCGCCTGCCCCGCATGTACATACGCGCCAATCGAGGCCATTGTCGAAGTGGACTGCGGATTGCGATCCGTGCGCAGCGACTTGTAAATGGCCGTGAAGCCATCCTCTGTCATCCCCGAGCCGCTGTGAATCGGATTGGGCAGCATCAGGAACGCTGCATCGTGCATCCATTCCAGAATCGTGTCCGTCCCGCGCACAATGGCCACCAGTTCCGCCGCGGCAGATAGAGCAAGAAATCCATAGGTTACGGTCTCGCCGGTATGCGGACTTACCTCCGTCGCCAGTTCGTTGCCGTAGATTGTCTGGAGAAATGCATAGCCCAGAGCTTGAATATCCGCTATGTTCTGCGCGGAATACTCGGCCGCCGGTTGAACGTCTTCGGCAATCTTTACCAGCTGCGCGTAGTGAATGGCTGAGTCCCAATCGATTCCTGGCATGGCCTGACCTCGCGAAGGGGAAGTAATGACACCGAAGAGGGTAGTATCGAATATAACTTGGGTCAAGAACAAAGTTACATTGTAAAAACAGTCAATAGCTCATGAATAAATAAAGCGGCGTCAAAAGAAACGGGTCACCCCCTTTGCGGGGATGACCCATTGACTTATCAGTTTCGCTAACTCAGGCGCTCACCGGCTCCGTCGCGTTCACCTTTACCGGCGTGAGCCAGCCAAAGCGGTCCGGCTTCAGTCCATTGGCAATCGCGAAAAACTCATCGGAGATCTTCTGTGTGATTTCGCCGGGTTTGCCGTCGCCGATCACGATCCGATCTATCGACCGGATGGGCGAGACCTCCGCTGCCGTGCCTGTGAAGAAGACTTCGTCGGCAATGTACAGCATCTCGCGTGGAATCGACTGCTCGGTCACGGGCAGGCCCAGGTGCCGTGCAATCGTCAGCACGCTGTCGCGGGTAATGCCCGACAAGGCCGAGTTGCCCAGCGGAGGCGTGTACAGAACGCCGTTGCGCACCGCAAAAATATTCTCGCCGGAACCCTCGCTCACCAGCCCATTCACGTCCAGGCCAATCCCCTCGGCATAGCCGTTCGTGTCGGCCTCCATGCGGATCAGCTGCGAGTTCATGTAGTTCGCGCCCGCCTTGGCAAGTGCCGGCATCGTGTTCGGCGCCAGCCGGTTCCAGCTCGAGATGCACACATCCGCGCCGCCGTGGCCCGTCACGTACTTGCCCCAGGGGAAGTTGGCGATATAAACCTCAACCGGCGACCCCTTCGGGTTCACGCCGATTTCCCCGTAGCCGCGCAGCACGATGGGCCGGATGTAGCACGGCGCAATGCCATTGGCCTCAATCGTTTCCACGACTGCGGCGCACAACTCGTCCAGCGTGTAAGGCAGTTCCATCCGATAGATCTTGGCCGAGTCGAGCAGACGCTGCATATGTTCCGGCAGTCGGAACACCGCCGATCCCTGCGGCTGCGCGTAGCAGCGGATGCCCTCGAACACGCTGGAGCCGTAGTGGACCACGTGACTCATCACGTGGATGGTGGCCTGCTCCCAGGGAATCAGGTTGCCGTTGTGCCAGATCTTTGAAGTGGTTTGGATAGGCATTGGGGTAAAAGCGCTCCTTCATCGCGCACCGCGCGTACCCTTCAGCCTAGCGCGATTCGGTGGACTCTGTCACTCGGTCCGCAGCGCGGCGGCGGTATTGGTGCTCATGTTGACAACCGGCCGCCGCAGCGCGAATGAGCAAATCCGGGTCACCGGCCACCCCGCCGCCCCCTCATCCCCGCCGCCCGCTGCCAGGACCTTCCCAAATCTGTGACGCGCATCACATTCTCGGCGCCTCGGCTGGTGAAAGCATAGGCTGTATGTTCAGCCCGCAGGCTGCCTTCGCGCCTGCATTTACTTATTCTCAAGTGTAGGGAGAACCGGGAGTGAAAATCGATCCATCTGCATTTGTCGCCGACCAAGAGCTCATCCAGGCTCTTGAAAAGCGATCCACGCCCATCGACTGCGCGGAAGACCGCATCCTCTTCAGACAAGGGGAATCGCCCGCCGGGCTTTACATCCTGCACGAGGGAACCGTCACGCTCACCATGGAGTCGCCGCTTGGCGAAGCCGTGATGGAGGGCTCGGCAGCAGCTGGTTCGCTGCTCGGCCTGCCGGGCCTCATCGGCAACGAGCCCTACTCACTCACCGCGCGCGCCCTCAAGGGTGCGGGGGTCAGCTTCGTCAAGCGCGACGACTTCTCCAACCTCATGCTGACCGAGCCCGCCATGTCGGTTCGCGTACTGCGTGTGCTCGCTGCCGAGGTGCGCACGGCCCGCTTCGCCCTGTCCGAGTTGTAGCCGGCACCGCCCGGGCGCGCATTACAGCAGTCGAGCAAATGCGTTAGCATCCGAAGTGTGCCCAGGCTCGATGACCAAGTGCAATTTGTGCGCGGTGTAGGGCCGCGCGTGGCGGAGCTGATCGCCGCCAAAGGCATCCAGACCGCCGAAGACCTGCTCTACCATCTCCCCTTCCGCTACGAAGACCGCCAGAATCCACGCAGCCTCGACGAACTCAAGCCCGGTGAAATGGCCAGCGTCATCGCAGAGGTGCGCGGCGCGGCCCTGCTCCGCACCCGCCGCATGCCGCTCTTCGAGCTCACCGTCGGCCAGGGCCGCCTTGCGCTCAAGTGCCTCTGGTTCAACGGCAGCTACCTCCAGGGCAAGTTCCACGCCGGCCAGACGGTCGCCCTCTTCGGCAAGGTCGAGCCGTCCCGCTCCACCAGCAACCTCAAGATGATCCAGCCGCAGTTCGAGCTGCTGCCCGACGCCAGCGACGACGCAGAAACCCGCCTGCTTGAGGTGGGCCGCATCACCCCCGTCTATGAGTCGCTCGGCGGCAGCCGCCTCGCTTCGCGCTGGCAGCGAAAGGTCATCTTCAACCTGCTTGAAAACATGCGCGGCGCTGTGCCGGAGTGCCTGCCGCAGGCCATGCTTGCGCAGCTTGGCCTGCCTGGCCGGGAGGTCGCGCTGCGCGAAGTACACTTCCCCCCCGAAGGCACGCCCATGGCGCAACTGCAGGCTTCGGCCACGCCGGCCCATCGCCGCCTCATCTTCGAAGAGCTGTTCTTCCTCGAACTTGGCCTCGAACTCAAGCGCCGCCGCATGCGCGAGCGAGCCGGCATCAGCTTCGCCACCACTGACAAGGTCCGCGAAGCCATCCGCGAGGTGCTGCCCTTCCACCCCACTGCCGCGCAAAAGCGCACCCTCGCCGAGATTGTCGCGGACATGCGCCAGCCCAGTCCCATGCGCCGCCTGCTGCAGGGCGACGTCGGCTCCGGCAAGACCATCGTCGCGTTGCAGGCCATGCTCGTTGCCATGGAAAACGGCTACCAGGCCGCTCTCATGGCGCCCACTGAAATCCTGGCCACGCAGCATTTTCTTGCCGCACGCAAGCTCCTGGAGCGCTCCTCGCGCAACTACCGCATCGTCCTGCTCACCGGTTCGCTCGACGAGGACCGCAAGCGCGCCAATCGCGGCCTCATCAACCGTGGCGAGGCGCAGCTCATCATCGGCACCCACGCGCTCATCGAGGAAAAAGTCGAATTCGACCGCCTCGGCCTGGTCGTCGTGGACGAGCAGCATCGCTTCGGCGTCTTGCAGCGCTTCCGCCTCATGAAGAAGCCCTCCCAGGCCGAGCCCGATGTGCTGGTCATGACCGCCACGCCCATCCCGCGCACTCTTGCGCTTTCTCTCTACGGCGATTTGGATGTCAGTGTGCTCGACGAGCTGCCCCCCGGCCGAACGCCCATTGTCACCCGTCGCGTCCCAGGCGAGCGCGCCGGCGATGTGTGGGAATTCGTCCGCAAGCAGGTCGCGCTGGGCCGTCAGGCTTACATCGTCTATCCCGTCATCGAGGGGACCAAAGACGACCAGCCGGAGCTGGATTTTGCCAATGACACCGTCGAAGCCGGCGCAGAACCTTCTCCGCCGCTTCCGCCGCGCAAGGCCACCCGCAAAGGCAAAACTCCGGAGCTGTTTCCTGCTGCGACGCAGGAGGCAAGTCCCACCGCAAAGTCTGCCCTCAAGTCTGCCGTGGAGATGCACGAGAAACTGCGCAAAGGGCCTTTGGCTGGCCTGCGCGTGGGCCTGCTCCACGGCCGTCTCGACGCCGACGACAAGGAAGTCATCATGCGCCGCTTCCAGCGCGGCGAAATCGATGTGCTCGTCGCCACCACCGTCATCGAGGTCGGCGTAGACGTGCCCAACGCCACCGTCATGGTCGTCGAGCATGCTGAGCGCTTCGGCCTGGCGCAGTTGCACCAGTTGCGTGGCCGCGTAGGCCGCGGAGCCGCCCGCAGCTACTGCATCCTCATCACCGGCGAGCGCATCTCCCCCCTCGGCGAGGAGCGCCTCAACGCCATGGTGCGCACCCAGGATGGCTTTGAACTGGCCGAGTTGGACCTCTCCATGCGCGGCCCCGGCGAGTTCTTCGGCACCCGCCAGGCTGGCCTGCCGGATTTCCGCGTAGCCAACCTCATCCGCGATCGCCAGTTGCTTGAGCTTGCCAAGCACGAGGCCGCCCGCTTCGCCAACGCTTCAGCAAGAGACAATGGCAGGGAAGGCGAAGGCAGCGAAGCCGAGCGCGCCCGCGTCTGGGCCCGCCTCAAGGAAGCTTGGCAGCGCCGCTACGGCCTCGTCGAAGCCGGTTGAGTCTGCACTATCCCTCAAAAACAATGATGCGCAACCCTGAGAGCCATCCGGGAGCCTCAGGGTTGCGCATGTCTTTTCAGCCAGAGCGCTATATCTAAGAACCTTTAATCTAGGATTCCTCTATTCTTTAACCCCGTCATTCCCCGGGTTCAGCCGCCAGCACCGGAACACGCCGCAACACGAGAGTCAGCGCCAGCGTCATCAGCACCACAGAAGGTCCTGCAATCACCATCCACGCCCCCAGCGCCTCGCCTGCCAGACTGCCAGACGCCCAAATCAACTTCAGCGGCGACCCATGCAGAAGCGTCTCCGCAGCCGTCGCCTGAGGATGCCCAAAGGCAAACATCCACCCACCCAGCCGCATAAACGGCAAAATCAACAGAACCTGCAGCGGCATCGCCAGGTAGTTCGCCGCCTGAATCGCCGGCAGGTTCAATTTAAGCGCCACGGCAAGCGCCGCGCACAGGAGCGTCGGAACACCCACCACGGGAATGCACCCGACGGCAAAGCCCAGCGCCAGCGTCAAAGCCAGCTTGCGCGGAGAAATGCCCTGCAGCAGCCATCCCTCGATTTGTCTCTTTCGTCCGGCCAGCCACCTGCTCATCATGTCCCTCACATTACCCGTACGTAAGCAAACTGCAGATGGATTTCTCGTGAATATTCAACGGAGGAAACGCCTCTGTTAATACGAATCCAGCATAGCTCCGGTTCTCAAATCTGGCTGTCCCACATTCGGCGCATCCAATTCCACCAAAGGTGGGATAAGGAATGTTGCTTATTTAAATAATAACAAACAAGTTATTTCACCGTCATACCTGTTGCTGAAACAGTCTCCGTCGGGCATCGTCGCAACCACCTGCTCCACCTTCAAGTCCAGAGCCGATGTTCCTTCCACGGCCAGGTCAGCGCGCGCCGCCGATGGGCGCACCCACTGGAGACTCGCCGGCCTTACGGTCGCCTCATATTGCCGCCGCACCGATTCCGCCGTTCGGCCCCGCTCGTCCATGTCCCGCCGAAGCCGCCGCTCAAAGCACACCTCGTCCGGTGAATCCACATATATGCGCAAGTGATAAAGAGGCAGTAACGCCGCATAGTGCAGGGCAAACAGGCCCTCGACCAGCAGAAACGCGCCCGCTCGCACCGTTTCTGTCCGGTCCGCAATGCGAATGTAGGTTGAGAAATCGTAGAGCGGCCGCTCGATGGTCTCGCCCCGCGCCAGGGCCGCCACATGCGTCGCCAGCAGAGGGCTTTCGATCAGCGCCGGGTCATCGAAGTTCTGCCTTGCCCGCTCAGCCGGCAGCAGGTGCGCCAGGTCGCGGTAGTAGTTGTCCAGCGGAAAGTTCACCCCGCCCAGCTCGCGCGCCAACTCGGCTGCCAGCGTGGTTTTCCCTGACCCGGAAGCTCCCGCAATCCCCAGCACCACCGGCGGAAAGGGCAGCCGCGCCATCGGCGGCCCGCCGGAAATTCCACTCAAGGTTCCGCTTCCAGCAGGGTTGAGATGCCGGGCCCCAGTTGCTCCAGCAGCCGCGCCAGCCGCCAGCGCACCTGCCGTCCCGTCTCAAATACCTCCGCATGACTCAGCGGCGTCGCACTCAGCCCTGCCGCAAGGTTCGTCACGCAGGAGATGCCCAGTACCTGAATCCCCATATGCCGCGCCACAATCGTCTCCGGCACCGTGGACATGCCCACCAGCGTGGCCCCCATCCCGCGAAACGCGCGAATCTCCGCCGGAGTCTCAAAGCTCGGCCCGCTCACGGCCAGGTACACTCCCTCGCCCAGCTCAAATCCCTCGGCGGATGCCGCATCGTGCGCCAGTCTCCGCATCCACTTCGCATAGGCCTCGCTCATGTCAAAAAAGCGCAGCCCCGCGCCTTCCTTCCGTGCAAAGCGCTGCTCATTCGGCCCAACCAGCGGATTCCACCCCATCATGTTGATGTGGTCGGTTATCACCACGAGCTGCCCGATCCGGTAGCTGTCGTCAATGCCGCCCGCGGCGTTGGTCAGCACCACGGCTTCTATGCCCAGCGCTCCCAGCACGCGCATCGGGAACGTCACCTGCCGCGGCGCGTAGCCCTCATAGAAATGCACCCGCCCCTGCATCACCACCACTGCCGCCCCGCCCAGCCGCCCCGCGACCAGCCTCCCGGTGTGGCCTTCCACCGTCGAATGAGGAAAGTGAGGAATCTCGCCGTATGGCACGACAATCGGCTCTGTGACTGCGTCGGCCACATCGCCCAGCCCGGAGCCCAGCACCATGCCCACGCGCGGCGCAAGCCCGTCGAGCTTGCCCCGCAGATAGGCGGCTGCTTCTGTTACCTGGTCGAAGTAAGTCATCGTCTTGGTCTTGATCATGTGCTTTGTGAGATTCTACAGGCTCGCAGTGAAAGCATAGAACCATTCAATCCACCCGCAGATGGGAGTTTTCAACAATGAAGCAGTTTGTCGCCGTCCTCTTCGGGCTCGGTCTGCTGGGCAACGCTCTGCTCTTTGTGCCACAGGCCCTGGCCGTATGGCGCAAAAAAAGCGATGAGGGCATCTCGCTCATCACCTTCGGCGGATTCAGCGTGCTGCAGGTCATCGGCATCGTTCACGGCTTCTTCCAGCGGGACCCCTCGCTCACCCTGGGAATGGCCGCAAGCCTGCTCACCTGCGGCTCCGTCACCCTTCTCACGCTTCTTTACCGCGTGCGGCGGATGCGCTCCGCCGCGCGGTCTGGTAGCTGAGCCCAAGCATCACCGCTGCAGAAAAAGCCAGGATCGCGCCCACCCCATACAACCCGTCTGCGTAGCTGCCCCGCTTATCCTTCAGCCAGCCAAGCAGGAACGGACCGATAAATCCTCCAAGATTCCCGATGGAGTTGATCAGCGCGATTCCCGCTGCCGCGCCCGCTCCTGACAGGAACATGCTCGGCATCGCCCATAGCGGCGCCTTGGCTCCGCTTACGCCAATGCTCGCAATCGTCAGCGCAAGAATCATCCCCGTCGCCGTATGGGCCATTCCCGCCCAGGCAAAGCCCAGGCAGGCGACAACGCAGGGAATCACCACATGCCAGGTCCGCTCCAGTGTGCGGTCAGAATGGCGCGCCCAGGCGATCATGGCTGCGATGGCCGCAACGCCGGGCAGGGAGGTCAGCAGGCCGGTCTGGAACGGCGAAAACCCAAACTGCCCGACCAGCAGCGGCGACCAGAGCCCCAGCGTGTACAGTCCCGCGGAGGTGCCCAGGTAAATCACCGCCAGCACCAGCACGCGCGGATTCCCGAGTGCCGCCCAGACTTCTCGCGCATGTCCTGCGCCCGCGCCTTTCCCGACACGCTCCCCGTCCAGCGTGGCCACCAGCCAGTCGCGCTCATCCGCTTCAAGCCAGCGCGCCTCTTCCGGACGGTCCGTGAGCACCTTCAGCACAAGGAACCCCAGCACGATTGCCGGCAGCGCTTCGAGAAGATAGAGCCACTGCCAGTTGCTCAGGCCGGCAAAGGGCGGAAGCTCCATGATTGCTCCTGAAATTGGAGACCCGATCGCAGTAGACAGCGGCGCGGCGGCCATGAATGCGGCAGCGGCAACCGCCCGGTGTCGCGCAGGAAACCAGAAGCTCAGGTAGAGAATGATCCCCGGGAAGAACCCCGCCTCTGCTGCGCCCAGCAGAAAGCGCAGAGCGTAAAAGCTGTGCGGTCCGATTACAAAGGCCGAGGCCGCCGAAACAAGACCCCAGCTCACCATCAGCCGCGCAATCCACAACCGCGCGCCCACGCGGTAAAGAATCAGGTTCGAGGGCACCTCAAACAGAAAGTAGCTGATAAAAAAGATGCCGCCGCCCAGCCCGAACATGGCAGAAGTCAGGCCGATCGCCTTGTTCATGCCG
>JAJYBT010000022.1 GCA_021778875.1 Acidobacteriota bacterium
GTGCGTCGACTACGAGCACGAGGGCGTCGGCGTCGGCGAGGGCGACTTTGGCCTGGTTGTAGATTTCGGTGGGAATCAACTCGGGGTCGTCGGGGACGATGCCGCCGGTGTCAACAAGGCGGAAGTGGCGGCCGGCCCACTCGTACTCGCCATAGATGCGGTCGCGGGTGATGCCGGGCTCATCGCCAACGATGGAGCGGCGGCTGCCGGTTAGACGGTTGAAAAGGGTGGACTTGCCCACGTTGGGGCGGCCCACAATGGCCACCAGCGGCAGCGCTTCCGCGCCGGCCCGGGCCGGTACAACCGATCTGCGATACGTGGGCAAAAGATTCTCCAATAGGAAGCTGGCTGGGCCGGGCTCCCCGTGCGGGCTGGTTTCCTCGTCACTATCCCCGCGAGGGCTGCTACTCAAGTGTACCGTCCGGCGGGACGCAAAGCCACGCCGGGCGGGCGATTGTGCGCTGCGCGGGGCAGGAGATATTCGTGCTGCCCGCCTGCAAATCTTGTGCGTAGACGCCCATTTTGCGGTTACACTGCGGCAGTTCCCCATCTGCAAGGAGGTTGTACCCATGCCGAAGTTCGTGATTGAACGCGAAATTCCGGGCGCCGGCACCCTTCCGCCGGAGACCATCAAGGCCATCTCCCAAAAGTCCTGCGGCGTTTTGCGGCAGCTTGGCTCGGAGATTCAGTGGCTGCACAGCTATGTGACAGACGACAAGATCTATTGCGTCTACATTGCGCCGAACGAGGAGATGGTGCGCGAGCACGCGCGGCTGGGTGGTTTTCCTGCCAACAGCGTGGCGCAGGTGAGGACGGTCATCGATCCAACCACGGCGGAGTAGCCTGCCGGGTTAGTCCCCGATTCGTCAAAGGGCTGCAGCGGGAACCGGGCGCGACCTCTCCGACGGGCTGGTTGCATCACTATGATGGAGAGAGCACCCGGCCCCGATGCCCCTGACTGATGCGACAATTCGCGCCCTGCCGACTCTGCATGAGTTTTTTGCGCCGGGTGGGATTCTTGCGCGGTCTGAGCTGCCGTATGAATATCGCCCCGGGCAGCTTGAAATGGCCAAGGCCGTGGAGCGCGCGCTGGCCGAGCGCCGCCACCTGATTGTGGAGGCGGGCACGGGCACGGGCAAGACGCTGGCCTATCTGCTGCCTGCGCTGCGCACGGGGCAGCGAGTCATTATCTCCACCGGCACCAAGGCGCTGCAGGACCAGCTCTACTTTCGCGATGTGCCGTTTCTTGAGTCGCTTCTGGGCGGGCTGCGCGTGTGCTACATGAAGGGCCGCGCGAATTATCTGTGCCGGCACAAGCTGGTGGCGCTGCGCACGCAGCCGATTCTTTCAGGGCTGGAGGAGATTGACCAGTACCGCCAGATTGCCGAGTGGGAACAGACGACCGAGACTGGCGACCGCTCCGAGTTGGCCGGGCTCCCCGAGTCCAGCGCGCTTTGGCACAAGCTGGACGCACGCTCCGAGGCATGCCTGGGCAGCACCTGCCCGGACTACCAGCGCTGCTTTATCACCGAGATGCGGCGCAAGGCGCTGGAGTCAGACATCATTATCGTCAACCACCACTTGTTCTTTGCCGACCTGGCCGTAAAGCAGGAGGCCGCGGGCGCGCCGGACGCGGGCGTTCTGCCCGAGGCCGCTGCGGTGGTGTTTGACGAGGCGCACGAACTGGAAGAAGTGGCGTCGAGCTACTTTGGCCTGTCGGTGAGCAACATTCGCTTTGAGGAGCTGGCGCGGGACACCGACGTGCAACTGCGCGGCAAGGAGGGCGCGGGCAATGTGGCTCCCGTGACGCAGCAACTGCGCGAGCGGGCACGGATGTTCTTTGCCGGGCTGCCGATGGCGGGCGATGGCCGCCAGCCCTTCGCGGAGCGCGAGGAGTTTCTGGAGACATCGGGCGACCTGTATATGAGCGTGCGCGCCACGCTCAAGCGCCTTGAGGCGGAGATCGACGCGCTGAAGGGAGTGGACGAGGCGCCGGGGCTGAAGAAACGCGTGGCGCGGCTGCGCTCGGAGCTGGAGTTTCTGCTGGAGTCGAATGCCAGCAACATGGTGTATTGGCTTGAGCGGCGCGTTTCCGGCTCTTCCACGCAGAACCAAAGGTCCGCCATGCGCACTACGTTTATGCAGGCCACGCCGATTGATGTCTCAGACCTGCTGCGCGAGATGGTGTTTGAGACGATTCCCACGGCGGTGCTGACCTCGGCCACGCTCACGGTGCAGGGCGGCTTTGAGCATATCCGCAAGCGGCTGGGGCTGGCGGAGGCGCGGGAGCTGGTGGTGCCGTCGCACTTTCGCTACGGCGAGCAGGCGCTGCTCTACCTGCCGCCGGAGATGCCTGACCCGCGCGAGCCGGACTTTCCCGAGGCCGCGGCGGAGTGCATCCGGCGGGTGCTCGACATTACGCGGGGGCGCGCGTTTTGCCTCTTCACCAGCTACAGCCAGATGCGCGCGCTCTACGAGCGGCTGCTGCCGGTGCTGGATTTCCCCATCCTGCTGCACGGCACGGCTCCGCGCAAGGCGCTGCTGGAGCAGTTTCGCGAGACGCCGAATGCCGTGCTGTTTGGCACGTCGAGCTTCTGGCAGGGCGTGGACGTGCAGGGCGAGGCGCTGAGCTGCGTCATCATTGACCGGTTGCCCTTTGCCGTGCCCAACGACCCCGTGGTGCAGGCGCGCATGAAGGCCATTGAAGAGGCCGGCGGCAAGCCCTTCTTCGACTACCAGGTGCCGTCGGCGGTGCTCACGCTGAAGCAGGGGTTTGGGCGGCTGATTCGGTCGCTCGAGGATCGCGGCGTGCTGGTGCTGCTGGACCCGCGCGTGCGCAGGCAGAGATACGGCCAGACGTTTCTCAAGAGCCTGCCGCCTTATCGGATGACGACGAGCATTGCGGATGTCGAGATGTTCTTTGAGCGCAAGACCCAATGACTCACTGAGGAATGGAAAAGTCGATTTCGAAGGTCGTTTCCCGATAGGTGACAGACTGGACCGTGCAAAACTTCGCGTAAGGCAGCTTTGGACAATTTAGTTCTTCCTCGGTGCCCAGGACGACGAAAGTCACATTTTACTGGCGATTTTGATCCCATCGATAACTTGTGAGCATTCGCCATCCTTCATGTTTAAAAGGACTTCTTTATACTTGGGGGCGAAATCGAAAAGGGACTTCTTACAGGCTGCTATGCGCTCGCCAAATGGTAGGTTGAGCACCAGATTGATCTGTTCCATTCCGATAAGAAGGAGATCGTAGCTCGATACGTAGGCACCAGCCAACCATCGAGCCTCCTTCAAATCCGACCGGCCGAAGACCCAAGCGTCGTTGTTGTCCCTCATGACATATCGGGAGGGCTCTGCGTGCGCCATCTCGGATGTAGGTCGATAAAAGATGTCGTAGGTATCGAAGATAAAACCCGCCTCTATAAAGGCTGCCTTCCTCGTCATGCTGTGCCAAGGCTTCCTTCCAAACTTCTCCTCTAAACGTCTGTAGTCAGCCCCGTGCTTTGAGATGAGGGTCTCTCTTGCTCCGGCGATCCTTGGGTCGGTTTCCCACTTCAAGTTGTGCATGGTACGCAGGTGGAAATACCTCCCGGATTCCCTGAAGTCTTCAATCTTCTCGGGGTGTTTTGCTAGGAGGACTGCTGTTACCAGAGTTTCTAGTAGCGTCCTGCTGACGACCTTAGCGGAAAGGGCATCCTCCGCTTCGACCAGTTTCAAAATGCCTCTATAGTGCTCCAGCGCAGAACTGCATACCAGCTGAACGGCTTTGAAATGCTCATCCTTGGGCGGGAGACGACAAAAGTCGATTGTCAAGCGGGCAAGCTTCCTATGGTCGGGGAACTCCAAGTGAGACGCCATTCACTAAGCCTACCGCGAGGAACATTGAACACTCAAATCACTTACTCGGACGTCTATCTCAGTAATTCTCTACGTGGACTTGCGTTACTACCATCCGCGCCCTCGTCCACAAGACAGTCGCGGGGTCTGTTAACGCCACCCCGCAGAGAACGTCGCTTCCGGGCGCTAATATTCCTCGTCATTTGCGACAGAGGGTATGGGGCAGCAATATAAAGATGTATGCAAATCACTCCCCAAGACGTCCTGATTGTTGTTGATATACAAAACGATTTCTGCCCGGGCGGGGCGCTGGCTGTGCCGGAGGGCGACCGCGTGATTGCCGTGATTCATCGCGTTGCGCCGCTGTTTCAGCACGTGGTCCTCACGCAGGACTGGCATCCTGAGGGGCACACGTCGTTTGCGTCGAGTTACGCGACCCGTGCGCCCTTCGAACAGGTTGAGCTGAGTTACGGCCTGCAGACGCTCTGGCCCGATCATTGCATTCAGGGAACACCCGGCGCCGAATTCCACCCCGCGCTGCACCTGCCGCAGGCGGAGCTGATTCTGCGCAAGGGCTTTCGGCCGCACGTCGATTCCTACTCGGCTTTCTTTGAGAATGACCACAGCACGCCCACGGGGCTGGATGGGTATCTGCGCGAGCGCGGCTTCAAGCGCGTCTTTCTGGCCGGGCTGGCGTATGACTACTGCGTCCATTACTCCGCCATTGATGCGCGGCGCGCGGGCCTGGAGGCGATCGTGCTCCGCGATGCCTGCCGCGCCATTGATTTGAAGTCCTCCGAGTCACGCATTCAGGCGGAGTTTGCGCAGGCGGGCGTGGTGGAGATCACGAGCGCGCAGCTTTCCCGCTGAAGCCAAGCGCCGTAGAATCGGAAGAGGACAAGCGGAAGATTTTCGCCGGTGGAGCAATGTCGCGCAACTTCTACATATTGGCCGGAACACTGGGGCTCTTCGCGGTGATCTCGATGGGCATGGCGCTGGTGCCGTCGAGCTTTCAGCCGGGGCTGCCGGCCAACGCGTCGCTGTGGCGCACGGTGGCGCTGATCATGCTGCTGGCGGGTCTGGCCTCGGCGTTTATCGGCGTGATGAGCAACCTGTTCGAGCAGGTGGACCGCCGCAGCGAAGAGGCTCGGCAGGCAGCGCGGCGCAAGCGGCGCGGCGGCTCAGCAAGCTGACGCCGGGCGCAGACACTACAATGGAGAGGGGATTCCTTCCCCGAAAGAGACGCGTGAACGCCGATGTATGAAGTCACCGTGGAGGCCGATTTCTCCTCCGGACACTACCTGCGCAACTATCAGGGCAAGTGCGAGAACCCGCACGGGCACAACTACAAGGTGCGCGTGACGCTGGCCGGGGCGGCGCTGGACTCGACCGGCCTGCTGCTGGACTTCAAGCTGCTGAAGCAGGTGCTGCGGCCGGTGATTGAGCGCATCGACCACCGGATGCTGAACGACCTGGAGCCGTTCATCGAGCTGAACCCCTCGGCTGAGAATATCGCCAAATATTTCTATGACCAGACCAACGAGCAACTGAAGGGCATGACGGCGGGCCGCGTGCATGTGAAAGACTGCACGATTTGGGAGACGGACACGACGACGGCCACGTATTACGAGTAGGCCCTGCGGCATTTTCAGAAGTCGTGTGAACGATTCCGTTTGTGCCGGGTCACCGCCCTCTGTGGGTCGCATTGACTTTTCGGTTGTGGCTTCGGACCAGTGCTGGTTTCAAAAATGATTGCGAACCCACCGCTGGACTTCCCTCAGGGGCTGAAGGCCCTGATCGGCGTCTTCGGCCAGACTCCCGCTCATGCGATTGCCCCGACCACGCAGCACCGCCAGCAACTTTCTGCCGGATTTCCCGTTACAATATTCAGCAGGGAGTCGTCCAACAGGTATGCGCCATCTTTTCGCTCGTCTCTTCCCTATTCGCCGTAACCGTGCTGTCCTGCTTGGCCTTGCGCCAGCCGCGCTGCTGCTCGCCATGGGCTCCGCCCACGCACAGTTCGCCCCGTCGCCCGCGACGCCGGTTCACGACCCCTCGGCGCTGCGTCCGCCCGCCGGAGCCCGCGTGGCCATCGTCGAGTTTGACGACATGGAGTGCCCCGACTGCGCCAACGCCAATCCGCTGCTCAAAGAGGCTGCCGCCAAGTACAACATTCCGTGGATGCGCCACGACTTCCCGCTCTCCTTCCACATCTGGAGCACGCAGGCAGCCGTGAACGCCCGCTGGTTTGACGCCAGGAGCAAGAAGCTTGGCGACGACTACCGCGACGCCGTCTTTGCCAGCCAGCCCTCCATCGTGGACCTGATGGGCCTGCGCCGCTTCACTGAGAATTTCGCGCAGAGCCACGGCATTGCCATGCCCTTCGCCATCGACCCGCAGGGCAAGCTGCTGGCCGCCGTCAAGGCCGATTACGCGCTCGGCCAGCGCATCGGCATCGAGCACACCCCCACCATCTGGGTGGTCACAGCCAACTCAAAGGGCGCGCCCTTCATCGAGATCGTAGACCGTACCAAGCTCTTCCAGATCATCGATCAGGCCCTGGCCGACACCCGCTCCGCCGCACCCCCCAGAACTGCGCACAAGTAGCCAGGGCTAATCACCTGCCGGCCTGCTATGTCAGGCGGTTCACAATCGGCTTGAAGTGGGTTCCGGCCTGCGGTTGAGCCGATGCGACACTAAAGCACCGCCCCTCCGGCAGCCAGAACGGAAGAGCCGCGCCGCCGGTCCCTGCGGGCGCTTGAGCTTCGCCGGGCAATCGTGAAGACCCGCATCTAATTTGGAGCGTGTTGCAGGTACCAGACTGTTGCGGCGATGCCAACGGCCAGGAGGCCGACGCCAAGCGACAACCACCACGGCAGCCTCGTGCGTCCCGCGCGGGCCTGCCTTCCGCCAAACTTCGGCGCGCCGGCGCGATCAGAGACTTCTTCGAGGTCGAGCGCATGGGCCCAAAACATCTCGTCGATCTTCGCGGGAGGGTGCGTCAAGGCCTCCGCAGCGTCCCCATTCGCAGGCTTCTCGCCGAACTCAGCTTCGCTCGTTTCGACGATCGAAGTCGGGACAGAATTGGCGGCGCGGTTGGGCGGCGCATCACGGACATCCGCTGTCCTGGACACGGGGGCGATGAAGCGATAACCGCGCTTGGGAATTGTCTCAATATAGATAGGAGATTCGGCTAAGTCACCCAGGACATTACGCAGCTTCATGACCGCAGTGTTCAGGCTGTGATCAAAATCCACAAAGGTATCTGCAGGCCACAGAACCTGGCGCAATTCTTCGCGGGTAACAAGCTCGCCCGCATGTTCAAGAAGAAACACGAGGATGCGGAACGATTGTTCCCGCAACTTGATCGGAATCCCGCTCCGGCGCAATTCTGCGTTTCGCGCATCGACTTCAAAGATGCCAAAGCGCCAGGTTTGCGTGGTGTTTCCGCGGGTCTCCACAGACTCTCACCTGCGAAACTCCCTCTCGCAGGAGTTTAGCATGAGTTTCCGCCAGAAAACCAGGGAATCCCCCGAAACATGCAACGTTTTAAGCCTCTATCTCTCAGAGACTTGGGCCGCAACACGCAATTGATTTCCGAATTACCCCCAGTGCATGGCAGCAATTACGGCGACAGTGCACTCTTCGGCATCCCTCGCGGTTCCGGGCATCCGGTGGCCGCAACCCCACAACGCAACCCCACAAGGAGGTCTCTCATGACACGTCGATTCCAGTCCATGACCAACCTGCTTCTCATCGCCATGGTTGCCGCTCTGATTTGCACGGCGACCAGGGCCTCTGCTCAGTACATCTCCCGTGTCACGATCCCATTTGCGTTCACGGCCAACAACCAACTCATGCCCCCCGGCTACTACCAGGTGAAGCTGTCGTCGGAACACTTTCTGACGATTGTCGATGCCCGGACAGGAAGGTTCCAGACCAACCTCATGGTTCATTCAGAATATGAAGGGTTAACCCCTGAGGCCAAAGGATGTCTCGTCTTCGCTTCCGACGGAGTACGATACTTCCTGACCGAGGTCCGGTTTGCTGGAACGAACAAGCGCAGCAAGATGGCTGTACAGCCCAAGGCCGATTGGTTGTCGGCCAAGAACCAGCAACCGGCTGGTTCAACCATCGAGATCGCTTCAAGATAGACCCATGGGCAAAACCTCGCAGCCGGTCGCCGGCAACGGCCACCGGCTGCGAAAACTTCCCGCCGATACGCCTCCCAATCAATCTCCCGTGACATGCCGGTTCTGCCCAACTCATCCCGTCAGGCGAGAGGCAGTGCGCCGAATCTCGCGGGCTTTGGATTCAATGTCTACTCCCGCTAGAATTGGGACACTTGCACTTGCATGCGCAAACACGGTCTTGCAGCAGCTGACTGTCAGCAGACCTGATTCCGCGCAAGCATCCAGTCCACGCCAGGAGCCAGCCAACACGATGACACATGCCGCGCCCGCCGCTGAACAATCCACACTCGCACAGAAACTCGATCAACTCGCTGCGGTTGCCGTCCACGTTGGCCTTGGCCTGAAAGCCGGGCAGGAGCTCGTCTTGACCGCCCCGCTCGAAGCCGTTCCGCTTGTGCGGCGCATCACCGAGCATGCCTACCGCGCGGGCGCTTCGCTCGTCACCACGCTCTTGAACGACGACGAAGCAGCGCTCATGCGCTATCGCTTCGCTCCGAATGAAGGCTTCGACCACGCCGCCAAATGGCTCTACGACGGCATGGGAGCAGCCTTCAAGAGCGGCGCAGCGCGCCTGGCAATCACCGGCGCGAACCCGCTGCTGCTCTCCAATCAAGATCCTGACAAGGTCAGCCGCGCAAACCGTGCGCTCTCCAGGGCATACCGGCCCGCACTCGAACTCATCACCCGCCACGAAATCAACTGGACCATCGTCGCCACCGCCACGCCCGCATGGGCGGCGGCCATGTTCCCCGACGACCCGCCGGAGACCGCCCTCGCGAAGCTCTGGAACGCCATCTTTGAAACCTCGCGCATCAACAACAGCGACCCCGTCGCTGCATGGAAGCAGCACGACGCAAGCCTGCAGAGGCGCGCCGCCTTCCTGAATACGAAGCGCTATGCCGCACTGCAATACTGCGGCCCGGGCACCAGCCTTCGCCTCGGCCTCGCCGACGACCATCTCTGGATGGGCGGCGGCACCACCGCGGGCAACGGCCTCTACTGCATCCCCAACATCCCCACCGAAGAAGTCTTCACCACGCCGCACAAGGACCGCGCCGACGGCACGGTGACCGCCAGCAAACCGCTATCCCATCAGGGCACGATGATTGAAGGCATTCAGGTTCGCTTTGAGCGCGGCTGCATCGTCGAGGCCCGCGCCACCCGAGGCCAGGAAGTGCTGCAGAAGCTCATCGAGACCGACGAAGGCGCACGCCGCCTGGGCGAAGTCGCGCTGGTGCCGCATTCTTCACCCATCGCCCACAGCGGACTCACCTTCTTCAACACTCTGTTCGACGAAAATGCAGCATCGCACATCGCGCTGGGCCAGGCGTACAGCTCCTGCGTGCGCGACGGCGACAAGCTCACCCCGGAGCAGCTTGCAGCCAAAGGCGCCAATGACAGCCTGATTCACGTCGATTGGATGATCGGCTCAGACAAACTGGACATCGACGGCATCACCGCATCCGGCGCCGCCGAACCCCTGATGCGCAACGGCGAATGGGTTTAGCGCAGCAACCACGCTCCAAAGCAAAACGGCGCATTCACAGGATGCGCCGTTCTTGTCTTATCCCGCGCGATACAGACGCTGTCAGTCGCCCAACTGAATATTCACAAGCTCGGGCGCTTTCTCCTCCGGGTGGCACCCGGGAAACACAATCCGCTTCTGCGGCGCGCGCCAGTGGTCAATGTAGCTGATCCGGTGCACGCAGCCGATCGTGCAATTCGGCGCGCAGCTTTTGCCCGTCTTGAACTCCCGCTTCAGGTCCGCCTTCGTGTACTCGGCCAGCGGCACGCCGGGAAAGCCGCGCTGCTGGCTGCAATAGTGCACCAGCCCGTCCTCGCAGATATACAGGTAGCGCGAGCCCGCGCGGCAGCGCCAGTCGTTCGCGCGCCCCTGCACAATCGCTTCCTGAAACTGGTCGAACTGCGCGTAGTTGGTCTTCTTTCGATTGGTCATCTCAAAGTAGACCCTGGCATCCTCGGGCCCGAGCGGCTTCAGCTGCCCGTCGCCGTCGTGGATGATGCCAATCGTCGATTCAAAGCCCAGTTCCAGCGCGCGCTTGCCAATCACCAGCGCGTCATTGGGATCCTTGAATCCGCCGCCCACAACTGAGTTGATATTCACGTGAAACTCGGCGTGCTCGGCCAGCATTTGCAGCTTCTTGTCCAGCACCTTCAGGCTCTTTTTTGAAACCTCGTCCGGCTCAACGTTGTCGATGCTGATCTGCATGTGGTCGAGGCCGGCCTGGTTAAGCCGTTCAATCCGTTCCAGATTCAGCAGGTAGCCGTTGGTAATCATCCCCGCAATCGCGCCCGTGCCCCGCATGCGGCGGATAATGTCGTCCAGTTGCGGATGGGTCAGCGGCTCGCCGCCGCTGATGCCAATCATCGCCGTCCCCAGCCGTCCCAGGTGGTCGATGCGCCGGTACATCTCATCCAGCGGCACCGGCTCGCTGACCTTGTCGTACTCGTTGCAGTAGGCGCAGCTCAGGTTGCAGAAGCGCGCCGGCACAATCTGCGCCAGCACCGGGTGGCCGGTCGAGGCCAGAGCGCGCGCCACCATGGCGTACTCGCGCGCCTTGCGCTTCGCGGCAATCCACCGGCCGCGCGCCGTCGATCTCCGGGGAACACCCATCCCTCTATTGAACCACATCGTCTGCCCGCCCTCCACAGCGAAGTGCCGCAAACCGCACAGTACCGGTGGCTTGCTCCGGAAATGGGCGTATCCTCGTTTGTGGTAGATTCGGCAGGACAAACAATCGAGGGGCGCAAGAATGTCCAGAGGCAAACCGGAACTGCACAGAACGGATCGAATCGGCTGGCTGCGGGCGGCGGTGCTGGGCGCGAATGACGGCATCGTCTCCACGGCGAGCCTGGTGCTGGGCGTGGCCGCCGCCCATGCCACGCACCGGAACATTCTGGTGGCGGGCACGGCCAGCCTGGTGGCGGGAGCCATGTCCATGGCCGCCGGGGAGTATGTCTCCGTGCACTCGCAGGCGGACACGGAAAAGGCCGACCTGGCGCTGGAGGCGGCGGAGCTGGCATCCGACGCACCGGGCGAGCACAAGGAGCTGACGGACATCTATGTGGCGCGCGGGATTGACCGGCAACTGGCCGAGCAGGTGGCCCAGCAACTGATGGCCCATGACGCGCTCGGCGCCCATGCCCGCGACGAACTCGGCATCGTGGAAATGCTCCGCGCGCGCCCATTTCAGGCGGCGTGGGCCTCGGCGGCCAGCTTCGCCTGCGGAGCAGCCCTGCCCCTGCTGGTCACCGCCCTCACCGCCGGAGCG
>JAJYBT010000023.1 GCA_021778875.1 Acidobacteriota bacterium
AGATCCAGCTCACCTATGGGAAGGAAGGCGCGTCGCAGCCCAAGTTCAGCCCCGACGGCCGCTACATCAGCTTTCTCTCCTCGCGCCCCGGTCCCGCCAAGGGAGAACAGGTCTGGCTGCTCGACCGCCGCGGCGGCGACGCGCAGCAACTCACCGGCATCACCGATCAGCGCATTGAGAATTACCTCTGGTCGCCGGACTCGAAGAGCCTGCTGCTCACGCTGCATCCCAAGGCCGAGCCGGAGGCTGAAGAAGGCAAGCCGCCCGCGCCGCCCAAGCCCATCGTCATTGACCGCTACCACTTCAAGCAGGACATCCAGGGCTACCTGCACGACGACGACTGGGACGCGCTCTATCTCTATGACATTGCCACCAAGAAAGCCGAGAAGCTGACCACCTCGAAGAACGTGGACGAAAAAAATGCGCTCTGGTCCCCGGATGGCAAGTGGATCGCCTTCGTCAGCAATCACGATGCCGACCCCGACCGCAGCGACAACTCCGACGTATTCGTCGTCGAGCCGAAAGCGGGTTCCGCGGCGCGCCAGCTCACCACATGGACAGGCCCCGACGACGGCCGCCTCGCCTGGTCGCCGGATTCCAAATCCATCGCCTACACCCAGGGCGCGCCTCTTCCGCTGCTCGAGTATTCGCAGGACAAGCCCGCCGTCGTCACCCTCGACGGCAAGGTCAGTTATCCCGCGGCGTCTCTGGATCGCAGCGTTCGCGAGCCCATGTATTCCCCCGACGGGCACCTGAGCTATCTCGTCGCCGACGACCGCAACCAATATCCTGCCGAAGTAGAGTTAGCCGGTAACTCCGACAAGCGCCAGCTCGCCCAGCAGGGAACTGTGATGGCGTGGGACGCAGCCGCAGGCCACACCGCCGTGCTTTATACCAACGACACGGCCCCCGGCGAAATTTATGCCTTTGAAAACGGCGCGCTGCGCAAGCTCACCACGCACAACGACGCGCTTGTCGCCGAGCTGAACCTTGTGCCCACGGAAGGCATCGAGTTCAACAGCCAGGACGGAACCGAAGTCCACGGCCTGCTCACAAAGCCTGCGGGTTTCAAGCCGGGCTCGCCTGTGCCCATGGTGCTCTTCATCCACGGCGGCCCCAACGGGCAGGATGAGCATAGCTTCGATTTCCTGCGCCAGTGGCTGGCGGCCAAAGGTTATGCGGAGTTGAACGTCAACTATCGCGGCGGCTCGGGCCGCGGCCAGGCCTATGCGAAGGCCATCGCCGGCGACTGGGGCCACCTGGAAGTGCAGGACCTGCTCGCGGGCGTGGACAAGGCCGTCGCCATGGGCGTAGCCGACCCCAACCGCCTCGCCGTCACCGGCTGGAGCTATGGCGGCATCCTCACCGATTACACCACCGCCAGCACGGACCGCTTCAAGGCTGCCATCAGCGGCGCGGGCGTGGCTGCTCCCATGTCCTTCTACGGCGTGGACCAGTACATCCTGCAATATGACAACGAGCTCGGCCAGCCGTGGAAGAACTCTCAGCTCTATCTCAAGATGAGTTATCCCTTCCTTGAGGTGGATAAGCGCATCCACACGCCCATGCTCTTCATGGGCGGCACGTCGGACATGAATGTGCCACTTATCGGCGGCGAGCAGATGTATCAGGCTCTCAAGTCACTTGGCCGGCCCACGGAGTTAGTCGTCTACCCCGGCCAGTTCCACGGCTTCACGCGGCCCAGTTACATCCGCGACCGCTACGAGCGCTGGCTGGCCTGGTGGAATAAGTATCTGCAGCCCGGCGGGGCTGAAGGAAAGAAGTAACTCAGGGCGCGGGAACCGAACAGGTTTATTCCTGGAACGGCTTCTCGCGCCTTTCAGGAACCTCGCTCGCCTGAGATACCCGTGCGATGGCGCTGAGCAAGGCAAGAAGCAGTAACAGTGCGCCCGCCGCAGCACCAGCAAGGCCAACAAGGGCGGGCACTCCTGCCGTCGCTACATCAATGTGTATCGAGGTGGCCGTAATTGGACTTCCGACCGAGATTCCTGAGGTTCCCTGGCTGAAGCCAACAAGCACACAGAGGCCGACTGCCAGGCATCCGTACGACGCGAATAAGAGGCGGCTGGGCAGCATGGAGACTCCTCGTTGCCTTCGTGCGCAAAATGAATTCTACTCCGCACTTCAAATGCTCAAGAACGGTTCACACTGCCCGGGGAGTGTGAACCGTCCCTCAACGCGTGTCACCGCCGCCATGCGCGCAACCTCCGGATGAACGGCGGAGAAGGGAAGCAGTTACCGGCAGATTGTCGCGAGCTTCTCCGCCGGCTGCGGCGCAAACGGCGGATAAGCCAGATGCCGCGCATTCAGGAACTGGTTCGTCAGAGAACCGCCGTCCTTTGACGCCGCATCGGGGTCCAGCGCATACGCCGAGTTACGCTCTACCTTTGCCAGCTCGCGATAGCGGAAGCCTTGCCTGTCCATCAGTTGCAGCAGTTCTGGAAGCATGGCCGCTGTAAAGGGCGTTTCATGCAGCAGCAGTACGTTGGGAATCTCGTGTCCAAACGCAATCAACTGCTCCTCGCGTCCCACTCGGATGAACTCCGCGGCGTTCTCCAGATAGCTCTGCCGCAACCAGCCTATGGCCGCGTTGTCTTTCTTTGCCACGCAGCGCCCGTACGCATCGTCCCAGTCGTCGTCGTTGAAATTCAGCGTTACCTGGGCAATGCGATAGCCGTGCTCTTTCAGCCATCCCCGCACCGCGCGGCGTTTGTCCAGGGTGTCGCCCTCGCACAGGTAGGGATAACGAAACCAGCGCCAGTCGCGCCCTTCCGCATACTGCGTCAGCACAGGCTCATTGCGCGCAATCTCCTGCTCAAATGCCTCGGCTGTTACATCGGTCAGCGAGGGATGCGACCACGTGTGGTTGCCCAGGTGCATGCCCGCCCGCACCCACGCGCGCAGAGCCTCCTGCTCGTCCTCGTCGCCGGCCACATCCACGCCATTCACAAAGCCGTAGACGCCCTTCAGGCGATGCGCCCGCAGCTCTGCCGCCAGTGTGGCCGCAATGCGAGTGCGCGTGTCGTTGGGCGGAAGGCCGCCGCCTGCGGGCAGGTCGTCAAAGGTCAGCGCCACCACCGGGTGTCGCGCCAGCCGCACGGCTTTCTGCGCCTTCGGGGCGCGCGCATCCTCACCGGCAGCCGCCAGCGTCGCGCACGCCAAAAGCGCCACCACAAACAACAATCGTTTCATCAGGAGTGAATTCCTCGGCCAAGTCTGCCACGCACCCTGTTGGACGCACGAGCCCGCAATTTGTTCCCGCTACAATAGCGGTATGGAACTGGTGCAGATTGAGCCCGCGCGCAAAATCCCGACGCCCAAGCCGGAGTGGCTGAAGGCCCGCGCTCCCGTGGGCGAGAACTACCACGACCTCAAGCGCCTTGCCCGCTCGCTCGGCCTGCACACCGTGTGCGAAAGCGCCCAGTGCCCCAACATCGGCGAGTGCTGGCACCACAAAACCGCCACCTTCATGATGCTCGGTAACCTGTGCACGCGCCGCTGCGGCTTCTGCGCCGTGCCCAAGGGCCGCCCCGAGCCCATCGACTTCGACGAGCCGCGCCGCGTGGCCGAAGCCGTTGCCGCACTCGGCCTGCAACACGCCGTCATCACCAGCGTCAATCGCGACGACGACCTGCTCGGCGGAGCGCGCGCCTTTGCCATGGTCATTGAGGAAATTCGCCGCCAGGCCCCCGGCTGCCGCGTCGAGGTCCTCATCCCCGACTTCCAGGGCGACCGCGCATCCATCCGCGCCGTCGTCGAAGCCCGCCCCGAGGTGCTCAATCACAACACGGAGTCCGTGCCGCGTCTCTATCGCGCCGTCCGCTCCGGCGCGCGCTACGAGCGTTCTCTTGAGCTGTTGCGCTACTCCAAAGAGTTAAACCACGAAGGGGTCACCAAGTCCGGCGTCATGGTCGGCCTCGGCGAAGAGACCGCCGAGCTGCTTCAGGTCTTCCGCGACCTCGCCGCCGTCCACTGCGACATCCTCACCATCGGCCAGTACCTGCGCCCCTCGCGCGACCACCTGCCCATGGCCCGCCTCTACACGCCGCGCGAGTTCGCAGAACTCAAGACTGAAGCTCTCAAGATGGGCTTCCGCCACGTCGAGTCCGGCCCGCTCGTGCGCTCCAGCTACCACGCCCACGAGCAGGCCGCCTCCACCGGCGTCGCCGTGGTCACGTAGCATGCGCGCCGAAGCTCCCTTGCCCGCAAGGTTGTAAAATAGCCGTTGGCAGTTTCGCATCACTGAGGACGAAACCCTATGGCAGTCTCCGCAATGGCCGGAATTCCGGCACTCAAAGAGCTTTCAGCCGACCTCAAGCGGCGCATGGACCAGGCCGTCACCGGCTTCCAGGCAAATCTCGCCTCCACCCGCACCGGCCGCGCCAGCGTGCACATGCTTGACCAGATCAAGGTGGACTACTACGGCACTCACACGCCGGTCACGCAGCTGGCGCAGGTCTCCACGCCTGAGGCGCAGTTCATCCTCATCCAGCCCTGGGACCCCACCGTGCTCAAGGAGATTGAGAAAGCCATCCTCACCTCCGACCTCGGCTTCAACCCGCAGTCCGACGGCAAGCTCATCCGCCTGCCCGTCCCTCCCATGACCGAGGAGCGCCGCCGCGACGTCTGCAAGCATCTCAACAAGGTGCTTGAAGAGCATCGCACCGCCGTGCGCAATGTCCGCCGCGACGGCAACGACGCCCTCAAGAAGCTCGCCAGGGATAAGAAGATCAGCGAAGACGAGGAAAAGCGCGCGCTCGATGAGGTGCAGAAGATGACCGACGAAGAGATTCGCCGTATGGAAGAGCTATCGCACAGGAAAGAAGTTGAAGTCATGCAGGTGTGAGCCGGCTGCGCTTGCACCGGATACTCAATTTGTGTGTGCAGCCCCCAAAAGCAGTCAAGGCGGCTCTTCCATCAGGGAAGAGCCGCCTTCGCATGTGCGCGTCGTTCTAAAGCAACCAGAGAATCGTCAAGAGCAATCCGATGCGAGGTATGGCTTCAAAGCGAAGCCAGGACCAGTCGAGCTTCAAAGCCATATTCAACCTCCTCGCGCCCGCCCTGCGAGCCCAGATTTGCGAGCCCGGATTTGCGAGCCCAGACCTTTGCTCAGAAAACCAGCACCAGCACGGACACGGCATCCAGGAATCCCCACACCACAGCCACCACCTGGAAGATCCTGCCGCCGTAGAGGAAGACCTTCTCAACGCTTTCGGGATGAAGGATCCGGCGCGCCGAAAAGTCTGCCCACGCGTGGCTCTTTTTCGTCATAAATCTCCCAAGTTGAAATACGCCGCAAAACAAAATCACGCCCAAAAGATACTGGAGAGTTAGCATGGATCCTCCTCGCAACGCCGTTTCCTTCAACGTCGTTTGTTTGCTGATGTAGAAGCACGTTCCGTGCCAAAGGCAAGGCATCCGGAGTTTTTTGCCTGCATCCTTCCCTGAGACGTCCCTTACGAAAGAGGCTTTTAGCCTTTAAAATAAATAAAATAAGTGGATCTATATGTTTTCTGGTCGCCCGGCGTTCCCGCCCGTCTTCTCGTCGCGCAGCCGTCCCGCACGCTGCCCGGCGCCGTCGGCAACCGGAAATAATTGCACTGCCAGCCTGGCCGGATTTACACGCCAGGCATCCCCGGCGCCCTCCCCAATCCGTTTCAGGGCTATACTACTCAGCGCGGCGGAAGCACCGGGAACGGAGGAAGCCGATGAGCCGGAGAACGAGATTTTGCACATATGTCGCAGTCATGTTTTTTGCAGCAGGAATACTCACCAGGCCCGCTGAGGCGCGCTTCAAGCCCACGCCCTGCAAGAACCCCTTTACGCAGCAGCAGGAAACCCAGCTTGGCCTCAAGGCCATGGGCCAGGTTTACCAGCAGCAGCCCATTCTGCCGGACTCCGACCCCGTCTCACGCTATGTTCAGTCGCTCGGCGCGCGCCTTGTGCAATTTGCTCCCGGCGACCGCTGGCCCTACCAGTTTCACGTGGTCAACTCTGCGGATATCAACGCCTTTGCCCTGCCTGGCGGATCGATCTTTGTGAACCTCGGCACCGTGCAGGCGGCAGCCGATGAGGCCCAGCTCGCCGGCGTTATCGCCCATGAAATCTCCCACGTGGCCCAGCGCCACTCCACATGCAACGCGGCCCAGCAGCAGGTTCCCAGCATCCTTGCCGGCATCGGCGGAGCCCTCGCGGGCATCTTTATCCCCGGCACCGCGGGCGTCCTCGCGCAGCAGGGCATCAGCTCCGTTGCCGGCCTCACCTTCCTCAGAATGTCCCGCGACGATGAAAAGCAGGCCGACCTCATGGGCACTGACATTCTCTACGACGCGGGCTACGATCCTCGCGCCATGCCGCAGTTCTTTGAAACCATCCAGGCCAAATACGGCTCCGGCGGCGCGCAGTTGCTCAGCGACCACCCCAACCCCGGCAACCGCATTGGCTACGTGGACCAGGAGATTGCCACCCTGCCGCCCAAAGCCAACGAGATTAAGGACAGTCCGCAGTTCCAGACCATGCACACCCGATCTCTCAAGATGCACGCCGCCACTGCAGAGGAGATCAAGGCTGGCCAATGGAAGAGCAAGCAGCCGCCCCTGCCCGCTGAGGCTGCCGCCGCCATCGCCGCAGACAAATCTACCGCCTCGCAGCAGGCCGGCTCTGCCACCACAACGCAGTCAGGCTCCAGCGGCCCGCAGCAGGCTGGCACCACCGCCACGCAGCAAGCAGGCACGCTGAGCCCCACCGTGAACTGGCGGCCTTCCTCGGCGATGAGCACATTCACCCACTCGATGTATTCGGTGCGCTACCCGCAAAACTGGAACATGAGCGGCAGCACGCAGTCCGCCGTGACCATCGCGCCCACCGGCGGAACGGGCACTGACGCCAACGGACAGACGGCCACCGCCTACGGCATCATCATTGATCGCTATCAGGGCCAGGGCGATCTGCAGCAGCAGACCGATGCGCTCATCCAGGGCATCGAGAAAAGCAACCCCGGCATGAGCGAGGCGACGGACGTGACGGGCATTCCGGTTAATCGCCGCCAGGGCCGCAGTGTGGAGTTCCTGAGCCACTCGCCACTCAGCACCTCGACCAAGACCGTGTACGAGCGCGACTGGATGGTCACCGTGCAGCGACCCGACGGAAGCCTGAGCTATCTCGTCTTCATCGCGCCAGAGAAGGACTTCAACAGCCTGCGCCCCACATTCAAGAACATCCTCAACAGCTTTACCGTGAGGTAGATTCCGCAGATTCACTGCCGTCGGCGTTCCCACCGGCCCGGGTGCCTCATCCTTGCGACGCTTTTGTCGCAAGGGTGGGCGGGCACGCATGTTGAACCTGGCACTATGTAAGGAAGAACACCGCCGCAAACGAAGCCAGTGCCGCGCCGGCCTGCAGCGTGAGGATGCTCAACGTCTGCCGTGGAACGCGCGGCAGCCATTTCACCGCGAAAAACCCCACCAGCGGCACCTGCGCCACCATCAATATCTGCCAGATGTGCGCCGCCGCGCCCTCATCGGCCTCATGCGCCGTGCCGTACAACGCCGCATGGCCCAGTACCAATGCCAGCCCCGCCAGCGACATCGCAATCGGCAGCGCCGCGCTCGGCTTCTTCAGCAATGGGGCATTCATGGCAACCTCCGGGGCAAGCACGCCGCTCAAGCCCTCTTGAGCGTGAACCCTTTTTATCAATTTCGGCGCACGATTGTCATCCCCCGTGGCTGACGATTCGCTCCATCGCCGACTCGCTGACCCGCTAACCCGCCGCAGCCTTACTTCTTTGCCCGCTTGTAAAACGGCAGCGCCACCTGCTTCGCCCGCACGCGATTCCCGCGCACATCCACCAGCACATCCTCACCGCTGGCCGCCACGGTGGCAGGCAGCAGCGCAAATGCAATGTTGGTCTTGAGGAACGGCGCCGGCGAGCCCGAGGTAATCACCCCGATCTGGTCTCCGCTCAACGACAGGACGAAGTACCCGTCCCGCGCAATCCCGCGCTCAATCATCTCCAGTCCAACAATTTTGCGCTTCGGCCCGCCACTCTCCTGGACAGCCAGCAAAGCGTCCCGTCCAATAAACTCACCCTTGTCCAGCTTGAGCCAGCGTTCCAGACCGGCCTCCAGCACGTTAATCTCCTCTGAAATCTCGTGCCCATAGAGGCTCATGCCCGCCTCCAGCCGCAGCGTGTTGCGCGCGCCCAGCCCGCACGGCCTTATCCCAAACTCCGCGCCCGCCTCCAGCAGCGCCTCCCACATCTTCACCGTGGTCGCCTCGTCTGACGGGGTGTACACCTCAAATCCGTCCTCGCCGCTATAGCCCGTCCGCGCAATCAGCACGTTGTGCACGCCCGCCACCTGCCCCCATGTGAACCAGTAGTTCTTGATCGCCGCCAGGTCCACCTTCGTCAGCTTCTGGAGCGTTTCCAGCGCCCGCGGCCCCTGCACCGCCAGTTGCGAGTAGTACGCCGAGTAGTCGCTCAGGTGAATCCCCGGCCTTCCGCCCACCTGCTGGCGAATCCACGCAAAGTCCTTATCCTTCGTCCCCGCGTTCACCACCAGCAGATAGTCGTTCTCCCCCAGCCGATGCACCAGAATGTCGTCCACAAACGTCCCCTGTGGCGTCAGCAGCGCGGAGTAGTGCGCCTGCCCGTCCTTCAGCCGCGAGGCGTCGTTCATCGTGATCTGCTGCACGGCCGCCAGCGACCCCGGCCCGCGAAACTGAATCTCGCCCATGTGGCTCACGTCAAACAGGCCCACGCCCGTGCGCACCGCCATGTGCTCGGCAATCAGTCCGCCGCCGGGGCCGGGGTACTCCACCGGCATATCCCACCCGCCAAAATCCACCATCCTGGCCTTCAGTGCGCGATGTGTGGCATTTAGAGCGGTTTTCTTCAGCGTTTGGGCGGCGGGTGCGGCAGGTGTGCTCATGGGTGTTCCTTTCAGGCGCTGTTACTGTACCCTGCTAACGATAGGGATTGGGCCGCTGCGGGGTCAAACCTGCGTCCTCCCGGTCCAGGACGGCACGTTTGCACTGGCGCAAGATCATTCCGTGGTCGATGGTGGGCTTTCGAGCCCTCCTGGGGCCTGCAATGGCCGTCGCGGCAAGCGGGATGACAGCACCCGAACCCTGGCTGGGAACGATGATCGCCGCCGGCCTGGTCTCCGATGTGTACGACGGCATTCTCGCCCGGCGCTGGGGAACGGACACTTCCACCCTGCGCGTGGCAGACTCCCTGGCCGACACTGTCTTCTATCTCGGCGTGCTGGCGGCCATCGTGGAGCGCCACTGGCCCGTCCTGCGCGATCGCCTCTGGCTTCTTGCCGCGCTTCTTGTCCTGGAGGCCCTGCGCATCCTCTTTGATTGGATGAAATTTCGCCGCATGGCCAGCTATCACTCGTACGCAGCCAAGGCCTGGGGCCTGCTGCTGGCCGCAGCCACCTTTGCGCTGCTCTGTTTCAACCGCGCGCCCTGGCTGATGACGGCAGCGCTGGTCTGGGGCATCCTCTGTGACATGGAAGGGCTGGCCATGTCCGCGCTGTTGCCGCAGTGGACACACGACGTAAGAACCCTCCGCCGCGCCCTCGAACTGCGCCGTCAATTGCCCGTCGCAGTGGCAGAAGCAAACGATCAATGAGCCTCTAATCAATGAGCCTTTAACTGTTCAAAAAGGAAAGAACGATGGACAAGATGCGGGGGATCGTTTTGATTGTGCTGGGCATTCTTGCGCTGTATCACGGCTGGACCATGCACCCCAGCCACTCCGCCATCCTCGCCTATGCGCTCGGAAGCCTCTCCATCGCCATTGGCGTCTGGCGCCTCACCAGCAAGCCGCCGCAGCGCCGCCTACCGCCGCGCCCGCCAGAATGAGCTGATCGTCAGGTAAAGAAACAGAGCCAGCAGGCACGCCGCCACCACAAACTTCACGTGGTCCGGCCCCTGCGTCGCGCTGGCTCGCAGCGCCCACATCGTGCGCGCAAACACAAACACAAACAGGAAAAAGAAGACCCCCGCCACTTCCAGCAGCACGGTCCTGCCTACGCGTCCAAAGGGCCGCAGAAAGCCACCCGCCCCGCGCGCAAGTCCTTTGGTTGTAATGCCGGCCGCCTGCCTGGCTGCGCGTCCCGCTGGCGCGCTGGTTGCCGGGGCAGCTTGCGTGCTGCCCGCCATGCGCTCGCTCGCCATGCGTCCTGCAACCCGTACGCCCACGCCCAGCGCCCGCCCTATGGTTTGAGGTCTCACTTCGATATCATCGTATCAGCGACGGTCCCAGCCCTGCTTTGCACAGGCCGGGGCAGTTCCCGGTTGCCCCCGGCGCGTCGCGGAAGTAAGGTATATGAAACTCAAGCGGCGTGCTCTCTTAACCCGCGCCGGCCGCTGCCCCCGGAGGCTCCCTTGACATCCCGTCTGCGCGAACTCATTCAGCAACTCGGCGAAGCAATCCATGAGTCGGTCATCGAAAGCGAGCAGATTGCCGGCGTGGTGCAGGATATCCGCAAGCACGGCTTCGATGTGCTGCTCATGCTTGAGGCCACCATCGGCCTCAACGAGGTCACCGCCAAGGACGCCGACGAATCCGGCGCAGAAGGCGAATCCGCCGAAGGGCCATTCACCCAGAACGACCTCCACTTCCTCCGCTCGCTCCGCATCTCGATTGAAGGCGACACAGGCAGCGAAAGCGACGAACCGCACGCCGGCTGAGGCTCTTGTTCCAGCTTCGCCAGCGCACCGCCACCGGCCCGTCTTTGGATACCTGGATGCCCCGGTTCGCGGCTTTGAGCGCCGTGCTGCAGAGCATGCGCAGATCATGATCGGCAAACTGCTTGTTGTTGTCATACAATCGGCAATTGCATGAAGAAGCTTCCCCTGCCGCTCGTGCAGTTCGTCCTGTGCGCCTGCGGTTTGGTGCGCGCGCAGCACATCCCCAGGGCAACGTGCGACGTAGCGCTCAGGCCCGCGCTCAAAAGGATGGCGCTCGCATGACAACAGCCCTTACCCTGGCCGCATCCGTGCCCCTTCTGCACCAGATATTCACGCCCTTGTCGATCGCCGAGCAAGAGAAACACACGTCCTATCTGATCCTCGCTGTGCTGCTGTTCTCCCTGGCAACGGCTTATCTCGCTCTCTGGCGCGCTGCGCCTGACTTCCGCATTTTTCGCAATATGGGCATCTTTATCGCCCTCGTTGCCGTGGACAATATTTCAGCCTACTTCGGAGTCCGCGGTTCGGCATGGACGGTGAGAGCCATCACCGTCGTTGTGCTCGTTGAGATTGCAGCCGAAGCGATGCGAATCCAGAATCAC
>JAJYBT010000024.1 GCA_021778875.1 Acidobacteriota bacterium
ATTGCGCGAGTCAATATAGATGGTTGTCGCCGCCTTGCCGTTCATGACGAACATCGCCACGGCCAGCACCGAGGCCCAGAACCCAAACACTACCTCAACCTCTCCCATCAGATGCAGAATTCCGGCATGGGCGGGTCGAGTATGTGCCAGATGCTCGAAGTACCGGGTGGAGAAGGTGTGCAGGATGGCGACACCAAACAGCGCGGCTCCAGTCCACTGAATCGCTGTTGGCGTCACCGGCTTCTCCTTGCGCTTTCAATTCACCGAAATCAAGCGGATTCTATCACTGTGTCGAACCGGCAGAGCAGTATCAGGCTCTCCGCACTCGCGTAGCCGCGCAGCGTCCTCGCGGCTCCCGACAACCGTACACGACAGCCTGTATATTGGGGTGTGCCCGGGCATGCTTCCCGCCCCATCCACACAATCAGAGGTTTCCATGCGGCGTCGTGACGTACTTAAACTTGCAGCGTATGGCGCGGGAGCGCTGGCCGTTGGCCGCTCTGCGGCCTCGTTGCCCGGAACAGATTCCGTGCCGCACCCGATCATCGACGCCCACATCCATCTGTTTGATACCGCGCGCCCCGGCGGCGTTCCCTGGCCCGAGAAGGACGACAGCGCGCTCTACAAGCCCGCGCTGCCCGAGCGTTATGTCGCGATCAGCGAGCCCTTTGGCATTGTCGGCGCAATTGCCATTGAGGCCAGCCCGCTGGCCAGCGACAACCAGTGGCTGCTCGGCGTCGCACAGAAGCATCCCGTCATTGTCGGCGTGATTTGCGACATCATTCCCGGAACGCCTTCCTACATGAGCGACCTGGAGCGGCTCCACGCCAACCCCCTGTTCCGGGGCTTCCGCTACGGAAATTTGTGGAACCGCGATCTCGCTGTCGATATAGACAAGCCCGGCTTTGTCGATGGCCTCAAAGCGCTGGCTCAGGCTGGCATGGTGTTTGAGAGCGCCAACCCCGATCCGCGTCTCATCCGCGCAGTTCTTCAGGTATCAGAGCGCGTGCCTGGTTTGAGAATCGTGATCGATCATCTGCCCCACGCTCCCATTCCCACTGAGCAGCCGGCGCTGCGCGAGTACCGGGCGAACCTTCATCGGCTTGGCCAGAATCCCAATGTCTTCGTCAAGCTCTCGGAGATTCCCGTCGTGGCAAATGGCAAGCTTGTGACGGATCAAAGTTTCTATCGCGACTCGCTGGATGCCATCTGGAATGTTTTCGGAGAAGACCGCATCCTCTTCGGCAGCGACTGGCCCAACAGCGACCACGTTGCGCCCTTTGCAGCAACGCTCGCCATTGTCCATGGATATATCGCGCAAAAATCTCCTGCGGCAGCCGAGAAATATTTCTGGAAGAACTCGATTGCCGCCTACAATTGGCGCCCAAGGAGACCCGGCCAGCCCACTCTGTAAGCTTCTCAAGCTTCGCCAAACGCTCCTGAATCGAGGTGTCAGCATTGCGCCAGACTGAATCATCTCCAAGCCGGCCAGCGCTGTCGCCTGCCTTTGAAGCCGCCGGCGTGGGTGCCGCGCCAATGCATTCCGGCGCATTGCAGCAGGCGCGGGACCGGGCTGTTGCGCGAGCCCTCAGGCGGCTCGTCCCATGCCTGATGTTGATGTATGTCGTGTCATTTCTCGACCGCGCCAATATCAGCTTCGCGAAGCAGGCGCTCCAGGCATCTGCCGGTATTACTGAACGAACCTATGCGCTGGGCGCAGGCCTCTTCTTCCTCAGCTATTCGCTGTGCGGATTCCCCAGCAACCTCATCCTGCATAAAATCGGCGCGAAGGTATGGATGGCCTGCCTGTTGGTGAGTTGGGGGCTGGTCTCGATGGCGACAATGTTCGTCAGCGGTAGCACTTCCTTCAACCTGTTGCGGCTGGTTCTCGGCGTCACTGAGGCGGGCTTCTTTCCGGGAGCAATTCTTTATCTCACGTACTGGTTCCCCAACCGCGTCCGGGGCCAGGTTCTTGGCCTCTTTTATCTTGCCGTTCCCATTGCGTTGATTTTTGGCGGCCCATTGTCGGGCCTGCTTCTCGACATGCATCCCTGGGGTGGGCTGCAGAACTGGCAATGGATGTTCCTCGTGGAAGGGTTCATGGCGGTCGCCATGGGCGTCTCAGCCTTCTGGTTTCTTGATAGCAAGCCCTCGGACGCATCCTGGCTTCCTGCCGAAGAAAAACAAGCCCTGGTCGATGCTCTCGCGCAGGAGGAGCAGGACCGCCGCGCTGCGGGGCCGGCGCTCCTGCTGCCCATGCTGCGCAATCCGCGTGTCCTGCAGTTCGTGCTCATTTACACGCTCATTCAAATGAGCACCTACGGCGCGATTTTTTATCTTCCCGCTGAGATATCGGCGCTGATGCACAGGCCCGCCGGCCTCCAGGTCGGACTGGTTTCGGCCATTCCGTGGATATGCGCGCTCGTTGCCGTGTATGGCCTGCCTCGCGCGGCAGACAGGTGGAATGCGCATCGCGGCCTGGCTGCTCTCACCCTCCTGATTGCAGGGTGCGCCAGCTTCGCATTCCCCACGGCAGGGCCGCTTATGGGGCTCGTCGCGCTTTCCATCGCCGTCTCCGGCTTCATCGCAGTGCAGCCGCTTTTCTGGACGTTCCCCACAAGCTATCTGGCAGACCGAGCCGCGGCTGGCGGAATCGCCCTGATCGGCATGGGCAATCTGGGCGGATTCCTCGCGCCCAACGTAAAGGTCTGGACCGATGAATATTTTCGCTCCCCGAGGGCAGGGCTGTATCTGCTCGCAGGATTCACGGTGCTGAACGCCGGCTTGATCGCAGTCGTTAAAAATCGCAGACCACCGGGCACGAAGCAATAGCGCATGGGCGTGGGCTCCGCCGACGCGCGCAAGTAGAACGCAATGGCTTCGAGATTCCGCGTCTATCCATGCAAGACAAGGGCGGCCAACCTGGAATGGTTGACCGCCCTTTGTGTTGCTCTCTCGCGCTTCAGCCTATGGCTGGTAATTCACCTGCGTCTGTGCGGAGTTGCCGTTTGCGTCCATCGCTGTTATCTGCCAGTTGTAAATCGTGCTCGTCGTCAGGCTGCCAACGCTTGGCGTGCTGCCGCCTCCCGTTGGGTCAGTGCCCCAGACAATTGAAGTGATCGTGCTGTCAAATCCATTCGTGTTGGAGTTGTTGCCCGGTATCTGCCAGATCGAATTGCCGCTGTTATCCCAGAGGTTGAACTGGTAGATGTAACTGCTGGCGCTGGCGGGATCGGTCCAGGTGAACGTCGGCGTCGTGCTGGTGCTGCTCGTTCCCTGGGGTGCAAGGCTGGTGGCGAACGCGTCGAGCACGGCGCTCACTGTAGTCGTCAATGTCTCGGACGTTCCGTCGCTGTACGTTACCAGCAACGAGTAGGCATCGCTCGTGGTTGGCCGGTCGCCGTTGACGCCGACATAGTAGTCAAACTGCGAAGTCCCGCATTGATTGCATGTGGCAATGTCCAGCGGGTTGACGACATTGGGGCCAGCGGTCAGCGTGGCGGCGACGGGCAGTTTGTTGCCTTCTCTCACAGTGAAGCTGAGGTTGTAGCCGGTATTGGTACCGGACGTGGATATCTGCTGGTTGTGCTGCGTGGTGACTGTGGCCTTGCTTCCAGCGCTGGGCAACGTCAAATTCAACGTCGTATTGCCGGAGACGCTTGTTGCGTTGGATCTGCCTCCCTCATGCGTGTTCGTAATGTCCCCGGGATCTATCAGACCGTCGTTGTTCTGGTCGATAATCCCGAAGAAGTAATACGTGGACCCGGTGGGCACTTGAACCGAATAAGCCTGCGGGCTTATCGGGCTGGCGATGGGATCCGCATACACGTTACCCGTTTTTTGATCGTAGAAGCCGACATACAGCGGCCCGGTCGCCGTTCCTGTAAAGGTCACCGTGCCGGAAACAGTGTTGCCGCCGGTGGGCGCTCCAATCGTGATGGGGCCAACGGTTGCGGACCAGCCGCTGGTCGAGCTGCCGGCCACGCCCTCCGCGCGGAAGTACAGGCTGGAGCCATTGCTCAGCCCGTTCACGAACCAGATGTTCGCTCCGCCTGTGCCCGTCGCCGCGAGCGTCTTGCTGCCGGTGACGGAGCTGAATGTCGAGCTGGTGCTCCATTGCAAGGTATAGGAAGTTGCCATTTCCACGCCGTTGCTGTCCGTGATGGGATTGAAATTGAGGAAGACTCCTCCGCTGATTGGGCTTCCGTTTTTCAGTGTCGGCCCCGTGGAAAGCGTCACCGCTGCCGGATCGGCCATGGTGATTGCCGCGCTGGTCACGTTGGCGGTGCCCACAGAAACCGAGGCGGATCCGGACGGGTCGTTCGTATTGGTCGCGCCGAAGCCGAGGGTGTCCATTCCAGCCGCCAGGGTGTAGCTGCCCGGCGGTACTCCGCGAATGGTGAAGGAACCCGGAGCGGCAATTGACGTCCCGGTCGAGTTGTTGCCCGAGCAGGTGGTGCTGTTCAGCGCCAGATACACCCTGCCTGTCTGCGATCCCGAATAGCTCACCGTGCCGGACACCGTGTAACCCAACGCGACCTGGAAGTTTTGCCCGGTCAAGGCCGTGTTGTTCACCGTGACGCTCTGCGTCGCGGGATAGAACACGGAACTCGGTCCCGCAATCGACGGAGTGATGGTGTACGTGCCGTTGGGAATGGCGGCGAACGAATAGTTTCCGCTGCCGTCAGTGGTTGTGGTTTGAACGGGATTTGTGTTGATGCTCACCGTGATCGTGGGCACCGTCCCGCCGCTTCCGCAGAAGTTGCTGAGATTGACTTGGCCGCTTACCTGGGAGCCCGCGCTGTTGACCGTGATGGAGTAGCTGTCAGGGCCGGCCGTGGTGTTGGTGCTGTCTTTCACCGCGACGTTCGACAGTGTCACTGAGGTGGTCGTGGTCGGTGTTCCGCCGATGCTCAGCGTGTTGCCGCCGGTGTTGGTGGCGCTCAGGCCATTCGACAGAGCCAGCGGCGTCCCGGTGACCGTAACGCCGTTGATGGTCCACGTGTACGGGCCCACGCCGCCCGCAGCGTTGATTGACCCACTGTAGGACTGGTTAACGGTCCCCGACGGCAGGGACCCGGGGGTCGTTGAAGGCAATGTCAGCGGCGCATACACCACGATCGTCAACGAAGACGTTGCCGTGTTGCTGCCTGAATCCGTGACCTGCACGGTAAAGCTGGCTGTTCCGGTGCTTGCCGGGGTTCCCGAGATGACGCCGGTGTTGGACACCGCCAGGTTGACGGCGGCCAGGCTGCTTGCTCCAGCGGTCACGCTCCAGGTGTAACCCGTTCCCGTGCCGCCTGCAGCCGCCAGTGATTGCGAATAGGCCATGCCGGTGTAGGCCGAGGGCAGACTCGTCGTCGTAACAGTCAGTGCAGCGTAGACGGTCACGGAGAGTGTGGCAGAAGCCGTGTGACTGGCCGAGTCTGTCACCGTCGCGGTAAAGGTTGCTGTCCCGGCCGTAGGCGTGGCCCCGGCTAGAACGCCTGCGCTGGAGACGCTCAGGCCGACTGCCGCTAGGCTGGTTGAGCCTGCTGGATTCACTGACCAGGCGTAGCCCGTCCCCGTGCCGCCGGTCGCCGCCAGCGTTTGCGAATACGCCACGCCAACGGTGCCGGATGGCAGTGTGGTGGTGCTGACCGCCAGGGTCGGCTGTACGGTCAGGGAGAAGGTGCCTGAAGCCGTGTTCGAAGCCGAATCCGTGACCGTGATGACGATGCTGAAGGTCCCGGAGGCGGTGGGCGTTCCAGAGATTGCTCCCGCGCTGGAGAGACTCATCCCCGCGGGCAGTGTCGATCCGCCGGCCGCCGCCCAGCTCCACGAGTATCCGGTGCCCGTGCCTCCCGTGGCCGCCATCGCGGCGCCGGGGTAGGCCGTGCCCTGGTAGCCCAAGGGAAGTGTGCTCGCGGTGGTGATGGTGACTCCCGCGTTGATGGTCAGCGAGAAGGTTGCGCTCGCCGTGTTCGATACTGAATCCGTCACCGTGATGGAGAAGCTGGTCGTGCCAGCCGTCGTCGGTTTGCCGCTGAGCACGCCACCCGATGAGAGGGTCAGGCCGCCGGGCAGCGTTGACCCGCCGGTCACCGACCATGTGTAGCCAGTGCCTGAACCGCCCGTCGCCGCCAGCGCCTGCGAATAGTTGGAGCCGGCGTAGCCGACCGGCAGCGTGGTTCCCGTGGTGATGCTCACCGCCGCGTTGACGGTGATGGAGAACGTGCCGGTGCCGGTATTCGAAGCCGAATCCGTCACCGTCACGCTGAAGCTTGTGGCGCCAGCCGTTGTCGGCTTGCCGGAGAGAACGCCGGACGTGGAAAGGCTCAGGCCCGCTGGCAACGAAGAGCCGCCGCTCACCGCCCAGGTGTAGCCGGTTCCCGAGCCGCCTGTGGCCGCCAGCGTTGTGGACGTATAGTTCGATCCTACATAGCCCACCGGCAGCGTTGCGGCAGTAACCGCCAGGACCGGATAGCTGACCTTGAGGGAGTAGCTCTGGGTTCCTGAGTCGCCAAAGGCGTCGGCCGCCTTGACGGTGATAGGGAAGGTGCCGACAACGGTCGGCGTTCCGGAAATAACGCCCGCTGGAGAAAGGCTCAGTCCCGTTGGCAGCGGGCCGCTGGCCAGCGTGTAAGTCAATGTGCCGGCCCCGCCCGTGGCAGCCACGGAGGCGCTATAGGCTGCTTTGTATGTGGCCCCCGCCAGCGATGCGCCGGCAAATGCGATTGCTGGCGCAGGATTGATGGTCAGGCTCAACGCCTTGGTCGCCGTCAGGGCTGTCGCCGCGCCGGAATCGGTCAGTTGGAAGGTCAGGTTCAACGTACCGGCGTCGGCAGCCATCGGCGTTCCAGAGAGCACGCCGCCGGACGAGAGCGTCAAGCTTGCCGGCAGAGTGCCGCTGGTCAGGCTCCACTTGTAAGGCGTGATGCCGCCCGAGCCGGCCAGCGTGGCCGAGTAGGATGTGCCAACCGTGGCCGCGGCCAGAGAACTGGTCGTGACCGACGGCGCAGCCGGAACCGTAATTGAGATCGGCGAGGTCTTGGACGCGTCCGCCACCGAGGTCGCCGTCACTGTCACCGCCAGAGACGAGCTCGATGCGGCGGGTGCAGTGTAGGTCGCCGAGCTGGATGTCTGATTGGAAAGCGTTCCGCCGCCGCTCACGCTCCACGTCACTCCGGCGGCATTCTTGTCGTTGGCCACGGTGGCGGTCAGCTTCACCGAGTCCGTCGCATCAACTGTTGCAGAGGCCGCGGTCACGGAAACGCTCAGCGGCGCGGAGCTTCCTCCGCAGCCGGTCAGTCCCAGCCCCATCCCTACGAAGACCAAACAGGTAAGAAGCCACAGAGAATTCCACACCCGCTGCCCAAACATCGCTCTTTGCATCGACAATGCCTCCGGAATTCTGGGGCCTTGGGTAGTTCTCGTGAACTACACCATCGGCACACAGTTGTTCTGCTTGTTAACGCGCAATCCGGCCGGAAAAGCCGCCAGCAAAATGTGCTGTGATTCCCTGAAAGTTGTAGAAACGGCAACAGCCTCAGCCCGGATGCCTTGACAGTTGCGGGGACGCGCAGTGTAACAATGTGCTTAAAATTGCGCTACAAGTTTGTCGCACCTAAAAGGGACCATGGAACTGAGATCCGAGGGATGGGGTCAGGTCAAGGAGCTCTTTCAAGCCATGCTTGAAGTTGAGCCCGCATCCCGGCGTCTCATTCTGGACGGGAAACAGCTTCCACCCGAGCTACGAAGAGTCGTAGAGGAACTGCTGGAGGCGCACGAAGACGCCGGCTCCTTCATGGACCAGCAAGCCGCGGTGACGCCGTTCTCCGCCTCCCAGCACAGCCGTCTTGCCTCGAACACCGTCCTGGTGGACCGCTTTCAGGTGCTGCAGTTTCTAGCCTGTGGCGGCATGGGCGAGGTCTATGAAGCCGAAGACCTTGAACTGCAAATGCGCGTCGCGCTCAAAGTTGTTCGTCCTGAAATTGCCGATTATCCCGGCGCGATGAGCCGCTTCAAGCGCGAAGTCCATCTGGCCAGGCAGGTCACGCACCCTCACGTCTGCCGCATCTTCGACCTGTTCAGGCATCGGAGCCCCGAAGGCGGCGATGTGATCTTCCTCAGCATGGAATTGCTGCGCGGCCAGACGCTTGCGGACCGGTTGAAGCAGAGCGGAAGGCTGAGTTCGAACGAGGCGGTGACCATTATTCACCAGCTTGCCTCCGCGCTCGATGCGGCGCACTCTGCCGGCATTCTGCACCGCGACCTGAAGCCCGGCAACATCATGCTGGAGCCGGGGCGAGCCGGCGATGTCCGCGCCGTGATTACCGACTTCGGCATGGCCTGGAGCCTGGACGCAGCCTCAGACCCGCCCCTTACGCGCACGGGTCAGTTCGCGTTTGGCACGCCGGATTACATGTCTCCCGAGCAGATTGAAGGCAAGGACCTCACGCCCGCTTCCGATATTTACTCCCTCGGGCTGGTGATCTATCAAATGATTACCGGGGCGAGGGCATTCGGAGGCGAGACGCCTCTGCTTTCGGTCCTGCGGCGTTTGACCGAGTCGCCACCTCCTCCAAGCAGGGTTCTGCCCCAGCTCGACCGCAATTGGGACAGCATCGTTTCGCGGTGTCTCGAACAGGACCCCACGCACAGGTTTGCTTCCGCCTCCAGTCTGGCGGCGGCGCTGGACAAAAACATTGCTCCGCTCCTGCGCGACCGCCCCCGCGCCCGGTGGACCATGATTGCATCCCGGTTCTCGTCGCACCAGGCGGCGGGCTTGTATTTGCTCGCGGCCGCACTGGCGCTGGCTCTGGCCGGCGCTGGCGTTGCGTACGTGCGCATCTACAGAAGGCCGGCAAGAAGAGACAGCCTCACTCTCGTCCTGGCTGACTTCGTAAATACGACGGGTGAGCCGGTCTTTGACCACACGCTGAATGCAGCCTTGTTTGCAAAGCTGCAACAATCGCCGTTCTATGACTTGATGCCGGACGCCGAAGTCCGCCTCGGCCTCCGCTACCTGGGCGTGTCCGGCGATGGGCGCCTGACCAAGAATCTCGCCCGGCAAGTTTGCCTGCGTGAAGGCGGCCAGGTAGTCCTCCAGGGAACAATTGCCGCGACAGGCAACGGCTACCATCTTGGCCTCCGTGCCTACAACTGCGCTACGGGCGATCCGATCGCCGACGAGGAGGTTGCTGTCGGAGCGCGCGAGTCGGCCTTGACGGCCCTGGACCAGACCGCGGAAGCGATGCGTGCAAAGCTGGGCGAATCGGCCGGTTCGATTCGCCAGTACGATGTCGCCCTGGAGGATGCGTCGACCTCGTCGTTGGAGGCGCTCACTGCGTATGCGCAAGGCCTGAAGCTGACAAATGAAAAGGGGCAGATGGCCGCGGAGCCTGACTTTCTCCGCGCCGTGAACATCGATCCCGAGTTCGCCATCGCCTACGCCCGTCTCTCTTCCATCTATGCAGACATGGGCGAGTCGGGGCATGCCCGCCAGTCCGCGATTGAGGCCTACGAACGCCGTAGCCGCACATCGGAGTGGGAGCGCTTTTTCATTCTCTCCTGCTATTACGCCTTTGCCACCGGCGAGTTGGACAAGGAAATGCAGACCTATCGGGAGTGGGGCCGCATCTATCCCCACGACACAGTGTGGCCTACGGGCCTGATGTATGACTATTCCTACTTCGGCCAGTTCGACAAGGCTGCCGAAATGGAGCGGCGGCAGATGCAGAATGCCCCGGAGACAGCAGCCGCCTACGGCAACCTTGCGCAGATTTATCTCGCCATGGAGCGTCCCGACGAAGCTGGCGCCATTCTCGACCAGGCGGACCAGGCGCACCTGCACGAGATCAACCTCGACTGGGAGCGTTACATGCTTGCCTTTTACAACAACAACAAGGCGGGAATGGATGCCGTTCTTGCGCACGCCGGAGCCTATCCGGGCCTGGAAGAGTCGCTGCTCACAAAGCAGGCCATGACGGAGGCGTATTTCGGACGCATGCAAGCGGCGCGCGCCTGCACACAAAAAGCCGTCAAGGCAGCGCTCAGTGACGGTGACACCGAGACAGCTTCCCTTGCGCAGGCGCAACTTGCCCTGTGGGAGGCGGAGTTTGGCATGACCGCCGCCGCGCGCTCCGGCACACTGCAAGCGCCGGACGCCAAACTGCGCAACGGGAGCAGGGACGTGCAGATTGTCGCGGCCCTGGCTGCCGCCACTGCGGGAGACGAGCAGCAGGCGCAGGCATCCATCGCGCGCCTTCAGAAGGCCTTTCCTCTCGATACCCTGCTGCATCAATACTGGCTTCCTGTGATTGAGGCCCGTATGGCCTTGCGCCAGGGCAGGCCGGCAAGGGCAATCAAGCTCCTCGAGAGCACCACCCCGTATGAAACCGGGCTGATGGACCCGCTGCCCAGCATGTATCCGGTGTTTGTGCGCGCGCAGGCGCACCTGGCCGCTGGTGAAGGCGTCCAGGCAGCGGCCGATTTCCGGCAGGTGCTGGCGCATCGCGGACTGGTGTCAAACTGCCCCATCGGCGCGCTCGCGCAGTTGGGCCTGGCCCGCGCGCTGTCCATGCTGCGCGACCAGGAAGGCAGCCGCCTGGCGTACAGAGACCTGCTGGTACTATGGAGGGGAGCTGATCCTGCGCTTGAGACGCCGCGCAAGGCTGCCGCCGAATGGCGCGGCCTGCACTAGCCGTCATCCAATCCCGGGTGGAGTTGTTGCATTGGAGACGCCCTCAACTGAAGTCACGGCCCTGCTGGCGCGATTGTCCGGCGGCGACAAGAGCGTAATCGAGCGCCTCATGCCCCTGGTCTACGATGAGCTGCATCGCCGCGCGTCGAACTACATGCGTGGCGAACGCTCCGATCACACGCTGCAGCCCACCGCCCTCGTCCACGAAACCTACCTGAAGCTCGTCGAGCAGCGCGAACCGAACTTCAGGAACCGCGCGCACTTTTTCGCCGTTGCCGCGCATCTCATGCGTCGTATCCTCATCGATCATGCGCGCACCCACCTCAGTTCCAGGCGCGGCGGTGGGCAGTCCATCATCCCAATCGAAGATTCTCTGCACCTTCGCACCGATACCCCGGTCGGCATGCTCGCCGTCGATGATGCCCTCCGCAGACTGGCGACGTTCGATTCCCGCCAGGAGCAAATCGTCGAAATGCGATTTTTTGGCGGACTGAGAGTGGAAGAGATTGCAGAGGTCCTGGGCATTTCCACCCGCACCGTTGAGCGCGAATGGACCATGGCGCGGGCATGGCTTTACACACAGCTCAGAGAACAG
>JAJYBT010000025.1 GCA_021778875.1 Acidobacteriota bacterium
CGGAACGGGTCTCATGGCCTCTGCGGGACTCGCCTCGCTCATCCTGGCTGTCGCGGCCAAATCCACCGCCTCCAACCTCATCGCCGGCCTGCAGATTGCCATGACCGAGCCCATCCGCATCGATGAGGTCGTAATCGTACAGGGCGAATGGGGTCGCATTGAGGAGGTTCGCAGCACCTACGTGGTCATCAAAATCTGGGATGAGCGCCGCCTCGTCGTCCCGCTCAGCTACTTCATCGAGCAGCCATTCCAGAACTGGACCCGCACCAGCGCAGACATCCTCGGCACGGCATTCCTCTATGTTGACTACCAGGTGCCCGTCGAGCCGCTCCGTGCGGAACTGGAGCGCGTCGTGCGCGGTTCGCCTTTGTGGGATGGCCGCGTCTGCGGCTTGCAGGTCACCAACCTCAGTGAGCACACCATGGAGCTGCGCTGCCTCATGAGCTCGCGTGGATCCTCTGAGAACTTCGACCTTCGCTGCCTCGTGCGCGAAAAAATGATCGAGTATCTGCGGCAGCATTATCCTCAGTCGCTGCCCACAATGCGCATTGAGATGGCGCGCAATGCTGGCGCATCATCCGAGGCCGGAAACCAGCTGCCTTCGTAACAGTGCCGTCGCTACTGCTCCGCGGCCCACTCTGTCATGGCCAGCAGCAGCAGCAGAACGCGCCGCAATCCCGTCTCGCGATCCCGGTCGCTATACCATTCGGCCAGCGTATGTGCCCCGCCGCCATCGCCGCCCGCGCCTAAAGACAGCGCCGGCACGCCCAGCGAGATCGGAATATTCGCATCCGTCGAGCCCAGCCGCAGATCCGTCCGCTGGCCCAGATGCCGGTCCACCGCGCGCAGCGCCTCCAGCACCGGTGAGTCCTCCGGCAGTTGTGCGGCGGGCCGGTCGCCAATCTTGTGGATCTGAAACTTCAGCAGTCCCCGGCCATGCGTTCCCGCTGCCACCGCAAGCGAGTTCCACTGCTCCACCGCATCTTCCACCGCGCGATGCAGCGCCACCTCCAGCCGCAGCAGCTCCGCGGGGCTCGTCGAGCGGAAATCCACTGACGCCGTCGCGCTCTCCGGAATCGTATTGACGCTCGTCCCGCCGTGAATCGTCCCCGGATTCATCGTCGTGCGCGGCTCCGAGGGCAGATGCGTCTGCGCCAGCCGCGCTAGCGCCGTCGCCAGCGCCACAATCGGATTCGGCGTCCCCGCATCCGTAAAGCTGTGTCCGCCCGGCCCGGAGATCGTCACCGCGTAGCGTCTGCTCCCCAGCGCCTGCGACACCGCCGAGTCCGCTCCCGCTCCATCCAGCACCACGTGCGCGGCAATGCGCCCCGCCAGTGCCGATTGGTTATAGAAGTGCCGCACCCCGCGCAGATCCCCCTCGCCCTCCTCGCCCACATTGCCCAGCACCAGCACCGGCGCGGCCAGTTCTACCTGCGCCTCTGCCAGCGCATGCACCAGGGCCAGCAGTCCGGCAATCCCCGCACCGTTGTCGCACGCTCCCGGTACGTTCAGCCGCGTGCCGCCGTCCACCTGCGTCAGCGTGGGTTGCAGCGGCGTCTCTGCCGGAAACACCGTGTCCAGATGCGCCGACAGCACCACCACCGGGCCGCTGCTCTCCGGTGGCAGCTTGGCCGCCCGCAGCCATCCCGTCACATTGCCAACGCTGTCCGTCTGCACATTCGCCAGACCCGCCTCCATAAAGCGGTCCTGCATCCACCGGGATCGTGCCTCTTCGCCAAACGGCGGCGCGGGAATCACACTCACATCCCGCTGCCAGTCCAGGATCGTCTTGGGATTGTTGTGCAGCCAGGCAAACGCGGCATGCACCTGCCGCCGCTCCGCAAGCGCAACAACGCGCGAAAATGCCGTAGTACGAGAAAAGAGCGTCATAGCGATGGTTTCAGGGTAGCAGGCGAGCCGCCTCTTTAGTCGTACTCCACCGAGTGCAGAAACAGCCCCCCGCGCCGGAGCCGTCGGCCCTGCCGCCGATCGCGACCGCGCCTCCAGAATCTCCGCGATGCTCTTCGGGTCAATGTGCCCGCGCCCTGCATCCAGCATCGTGCCCACCAGGTTGCGAACCATGTGGTGCAGGAATCCGTTCCCCCGTACGCGATACACCAGCACCCGCCCCGCCGCAGTCGCCTGCTCCTCCCACGCCGAAGAAAACACCGTGCGCACCGTGCCTCTGCGATCGTCCGGGTCATCGCGGTCTTCACTCACGTTCGTCCGCGCGGTCACATCCGGATCGGTCGCCGCAAAGCTCAGAAAATCATGCTCGCCCACAAATCCCGACGCCGCCTCGTGCAGGGCCAGCACGCTCAGCGGCCACGGACATGCATACACATAGCGCGCCAGAAACGGCGGACATATCTCCCCGCGAAAGATGCGGTACTCATATGTCTTTGCCCGCGCCGAGTGCCGCGCATGGAACCCATCCGGCTCCACCCGCGCCTCCAGAATCCGAATCGCCGCCGGCAGTGTCCGGTTCAGAGCCCGCTGCAGATTCTCCGCTGGAATCGGTGCCATCAAGGGGAAGCTTGCTACCTGCGCAAGCGCATGCACGCCGGCATCTGTCCGTCCTGACCCCTGCGGCAGCGGCGTCTCTCCCGCAATGCGTCCCAGTGCCGCCTGCAGTTCGCCCTGAACGGTCGGCTTATCCGGCTGCACCTGCCAGCCGTGGAAGTCCGTGCCGTCATAGGCCAGCGTCAGCCGCCACGTCTGCGGTGCGCGAGCTTGCTGGGTAGTTTCCGTCACAGGTGCCTTTCTTGATAACAGGTTAACCGAGTCCCCGGCTCCTGAAGGGGAGAGAATGGTGTGGACACATCCGGTTTTCGCCTCCGCGCTCCGCAGGCATGCCGCTTTCAGAAACATCCCGCCTCAAGGGAACGAAGCGCGAATCTCTGTCGTATTGCTCTCAGGAATGGACGCCGCGGCCAGGTTTGGCAGCGAAAATCGCCTGCAAGTGTTAGATTTCTGCGTCCGGAGGGGCTCTTCGGGCGTCTTTCACTATGGCACCCCACATGCCTCAGCAACTCGTGGAGAGGAAACATGCATCGGTTCGGTATACGTGTGTTTAAGCAGCAGAAGTTGAGCACGGGCGAGAGAAGAGGGAACACAGGCAGGCAGCTTCGTGCCATCGCCGCAGCCATGCTCACATTGGCAGCAGGAGTGCCATCGGGATTCGCCCAGCAGACCGCGCCCCCGGCGACAGACAAGGCCAGGTCCGATTTGCCCGCTGCGCCCGCCCCGGTGCTTACGCAGCCCATGAACCTGCGCCAGGCCCAGCGTGACTTCTCCCTGCCTTCGGGACGTGCCTGGGGTAATCCCATCAGCTGGTACACCGCCACCAACATTGAAAAGGCGAGCTTCGTCAATTCCGTGCGCCTCGGCGACCTGCTCAAGGACGGCAAAATCTATCTCAGCCTGTCCGATGCCATCGCCCTCGCTCTTGAGAACAACTACGACATTGCCATTGCCCGCTACAACCTCGACATTGCGGATACCGACATCCTGCGCACGCGTGCAGGCTCGGCCCTGCTCGGCGTTCCAACTGGTGTAGTTGCCGGCACGCTCGGCGGCACCACGTCCACGCTTGCCACGGGCGGCGGCCCCGGCGGCACCACCGGCGGCTCCGGCGGCGCGGCCTCCGGCACGTCCGGCCTGTCACTTTCCACCAACGGCGCAGGACCGCTTCCCGCCGTGCTTGACCCCTCCGTCACCGGCACCGTTCAGTTTGAGCGTTCCCGCGTGCCGCAGGCCAACACCTTCTTCTCTGGTGGCAAGACGTCACTGACCACTAACACCAACCAATACAACTTCACCTACAACCAGGGATTCGTCACCGGCTCGCAGCTTACCGCGTCGATCGTCAACAGCCGCATCACCACAGACAACCCCTTCCAGAACTACAGTCCTTTGTTGAACTCCAGCTTCAAGGCCACCGTCACGCAGCATCTGCTGCAGGGCGCGGGCATCTGGGTCAACAAGCGCTTCATGTACCAGGCCATCAACGATCGCCGGATCACGGACTCCTCCTTCCGCCAGCAGATTCTCTACACCGTCAATCAGGTGGAGAACATCTACTGGGGCCTCGTCAGCGCCTATGAGGATGTGCAGGCCAAGGAGCGCGCTCTCCAGCAGAGCACCAAGCTCGATGACGATACGCGCAAGCAGCTCCAGATCGGTACCATGGCTCCGCTCGATGTCGTCAACGCCGACTCCACCGTGGCCACGGACCGGCAGGCGCTCATCAACTCGCAGAGCAACCTGAACTATCAGCAGCAGATCATCAAGCAGGCCATCGCACGCAACCTCAACGATCCCACGCTTGAAGCTGCCGCCGTCATCCCCACCGATCGCGTCAGCCTGGAAGAGCTGCCGGAGGAGAAGCAGCCCGTAGACGAGCTCGTGCGGACAGCCTTCAAGCAGCGTCCCGAGCTGGAGATGGCCATGCTCACGCTCAAGAACGACGAGATTACGCTGCGTGGCGCGCGCAACGGCCTCCTGCCCTCGCTCGACGTATACGGCTTCTACGGCTCCAGCGCCCTGGGCGGCTCGCAGAGCCCCAACGCTCTCAACTTCAGCACCCAGAAGACCTATCCGCCCAGGACCTTCCCGACCGTCGGTTACGGCACCGTCCTGCAGAACCTGTTCAACAGCACGGCCCCCGACAAGGGCGTGGGCTTCTCCCTCAACATTCCGCTGCGCAATCGCACCGCACAGGCTGAGCAGGCCCGCTCCCTCATCGAGTACCGTCAGGCCGAGCTGCGGCTGGAGCAGCTTTACACCCAGATACGCATGCAGGTCGTCAACGCGCAGTTCGCGCTCGCCAATGACCGCGCCCAGGTTAAGGCAGCCGTCGCCGCTCGTGACTTCGCGCAGCAGAGCCTCGATGCAGAGGCCAAGAAGCTCCACCTCGGCGCCTCCACCACGGCCAACGTGCTCCTGCAGGAGCGCAACCTGGCCACCGCCGACAACAACCTCATCGCTGCCAATGCCGCTTACGCCAGGGATCGCGCCGGTCTCTACCAGACCCTCGCCACCACCCTGCAGCACTACGGCATCAACCTGCAGGATGCCGCAACCGGCAACGTGACCACCGCTCCCGTCGTTCCCGGCCTGCAACCCGCGGCCAAGGGCAACGAGCCTTCCACCAAGCCGCCGGCAGGCAACTGATCCGCCCCGCGCGCATACAGCAAAAGCCCGGCACATTGCCGGGCTTTTGCATTTCCTTCTGCTGCGCGATCCGCTTCCTCAGCGGTCCGCAACCTTGTCCAGCAGGTCAAAGAACTCCGGAAAGCTGATAGCCGCCGACTCCGCTCCCTGAATCAGCGTGTCGCCCTCCGCACGCAAGGCCGCCACGCTGAAAGCCATGGCAATCCGGTGGTCTCCGCCGGAGTTGATCGTGGCGCCGTGCAGCGTTTGCCCGCCCGGAACATCCAGCCCGTCCTCAAACTCCTCCACCTCCGCGCCCATCGCGCGCAGGTTCTCCGCCACTAGGGCAATGCGGTCAGATTCCTTCACGCGCAGCTCCTTCGCATCGCGAATCCGGATGCCGCCGCTCGTGTACGGAGCAATCGCGGCCAGCACGGGCAGTTCGTCAATCAGCTGCGCCGCCAGCGCGCCTCGTACCTCGGTCGATCCCATGCCTTCCTCGGGCCCGGAGATCTGTACCGTCCCCACCAGCTCGGCATTGCGCTCTTCCAGGTTCAGCACGGCAATGCGCGCGCCCAGCGCCGTCAGCACATCCAGCAGCGCCGCGCGCGTCGGGTTCAGCCCCAGCGCGTCCAGCACCAGCGACGACCCCGGAAAGATCGTCGCCGCGCTCAAAAAGAACGCCGCCGACGAGATGTCGCCCGGCACAGCCGCTTCCAGAGCATGCAGCGTCTGCGGTCCCCTGATCGAAACCGAATCTGCCGTGCGCGTCAGCTCCGCACCAAACGCGCGCAGCGCCAGTTCGCTGTGGTCGCGTGTGCGCACCGCCTCGTGCACCGTCGTGGTTCCTTCCGTCTGCAGGCCGGCCAGCAGCACGCAGGTCTTCACCTGTGCGCTCGGCACCGGTGTCGTGTACTCCATCGCATGCAGCGGCGTGCCTTCAATGTGGATCGGCGCATGTCCCTCCGTCAGCGTCAGCCGTGCGCCCATCGCCTCCAGCGGCTTGCGAATCCGCTCCATCGGCCGCCGCGAAAGCGAGGCGTCGCCAATCAGCGTAAAGCTGCCCTCCTGCGGAGCCAGCAGGCCCGAAATCATGCGCATCGTCGAGCCGGAGTTGCCGCAGTCCAGCGGCTCGCTCGACGGCGTCACGTGTCCGCCCACGCCCGTCACTTCAATCACGCCGTCGTCCAGCTTGCGCACCGTGGCGCCCAGCGCCTGCATGCAGGCCAGCGTGGACGCGCAGTCCGCGCCCGTCGAAAAATTGCTGAAGCGTGACGTGCCCTCGGCAAACGCCGCAAGCATGCCGTAGCGGTGGCTGATCGATTTGTCGCCCGGAAGGCGCAGGCTGCCCAGAATATTGCGGGCAGGACGGATAACACGCTCTTGAGTTGCCGTATGCAAAGCTGCTCCAGTCAAGTTGGGGTCCTCTTCAGTTTACCGGAAGCCGGCAGACATCCGGCGGGCCAGCAAGCCAACGCCGCAACTAGCGCACGCGCAGCACGATGATGGTCTCGTCATCAAAGCGGTCCTGTCCGCCCTGGAAGCGGGTCACATCCGCCAGGATCGCATCTGCAATGCGCGCGGCGGGCTGCTCGCGCAGGCTGCACAGCATCTCGGCCAGCCGCTCCTGCCCGTACATCTCGCCCTTGGCATTCTCCGCGTCCAATATCCCGTCGGACATGAAGATGATCGCGTCGCCCGGCTGCGTGGACACGCTGAACTCCTCATACGTCGCGCCCGGAAACAGCCCCAGCGGAAAGCCCTCCGCCTTCACCGTAATCGACTCGCCGCCCCGGCAAAAGATCGGCTGCACCGCGCCGGAGTTTGCCACCTTCAGCGTCCGGTTCTCGTCGTTCCACAGCGCAAACAGCAGTGCTACATACTGCGACTCCAGCCGTCGCTCCTGCAGCGCATCGTTCAGCGTCACCAGCATCGCCGCCGGCTCCGGCCGCTGTGCCGCGGCAGAGCGCATAATGCCGCTCACCAGCGCCGCAAACAACGCCGCCGGAGCAGCCTTGCCGCTCACGTCGCCCAGCACAATCGCCGTCTCGTTCGCGCCGTAGTCGATAAAGTCGTACAGGTCGCCGCCAATCGTGCGCGCCGGCAAAAACCGCACCGCCATTTCCATATTCGGGTGCTCCGGCGGAGCCGTCGGCAGCAGCCGCAGTTGCACCTCGCGCGCCATCGCGATGTCGCGCTCCAGTTGCTGTTCCTGCCGTTTCACCGCCTGGTATAGCCGTGCGTTCTCAATCGCAATCGCCACCTGCGCCGCCATGGTCGTCAGCAGCTTCCCGTGTTCTTCGTTGAAGAAGGCGGTGCGCGTATGCTCCAGGTCCAGCACGCCGATAATGCGCCCCTTGTGAAACAGCGGCACAATCAGCTCCGAGCGCGTCTCCGGATTCATCGGCAGATAGCGCGGATCCTTGTGCACATCGGGCACGTTGATCGGGCGCCACTCGCGCACCGCCGCGCCCACCAGCCCGCTCGTAATCGGAATCCGCCGCAGCGGGGCATGCGCGTATCCAAAGCGCCACGCGTACCGCGTAATCAGCGTCTCGCCCTTGTCGTCCAGCAGCATGATGCTGAACATCTGGTAGTCAATCAGCCGCCGCAGCAGTTGCCCGATCCGCGCCAGCAGCGGGTCCAGCTCCAGGATCGACGTCAACTCGGCAGAAATCTCGTTCAGCACCGTCAGCGTCTGCGCCTGCCGCGACACGCGCGTGTACAGCCGAGCATTCTCAATCGCCTGCGCAATGCGCGACGCCGTCAACACCAGCAGGTGCAGGTGCTCCTCGCGGAAGTACCCTTCCTGCTCGCTCTCGATGTCCAGCACGCCAATCAGCCTGTTCTTCGCAATCAGCGGCACCGCAAGCTCCGAGCGCACGCCCGGGTTCGCGTCAATGTAATACTCCGAGGTGCGCACGTCGTTCAGCAGCATCGGCTGCCGCGTCAGCGCCACCTGCCCCACAACGCCTTTGCCCAGCGGGAAGCGCATCCGCTGCGTCTCCGCCGTGTGCCCAATCTGGAAGCGCATGCGCAGCTCGTGCGTGCGGTCGTTCAGCAGAAAAATGGCAAAGATGCGATAGGGAATGATCGCCCGCACCAGCTCTGAGGTCCGTTCCAGCAGCGTCTGCAGGTCCAGGGTTGTATTCAGTGCGTCGGCCAGTTGCACCAGGTACGTCAGGTCAGCCGGCTCCACGCGTACATTCTGCGCATCAATGCGGGCATGTGGATTGTTCGAGGAAGACGGGCGATAGTCACCCTCAATAGGGGACTCGTTCAGCCGCTCTGGGGAAATAGAGGACATAGCGCTCGAAAGGAATCATAGCGTAAGCGGACTCGCGTCCGGCGTTGATTTTACCGGTGAAAGAGACACATATCCCGGAATGGCATGAGCGGCCGGGCTGGCAATCGGGAGAAACGCCGCACTGCCCTGCTTCGGGCTACTCCGCGCCCATCTCGCGCACAATCGCAATCGAGGCCGACGCCCCAATGCGATTCGCTCCGGCCTCCAGCATCGCGCGCACATCGGTCAGCGAGCGAATGCCGCCCGACGCCTTCACGCCGCAGCGTCCGCCGGCCACCCCGCGCAGCAGCGCCACGTCCGCCGCCGTCGCTCCGCCCTTGGCAAAGCCGGTGGAGGTCTTCAGAAAATTCGCCCCTGCCTGAATCGCAATCTCGGCGCCGCGCAGTTTCTCCTCCACGGTCAGCAGAGCCGTCTCCAGAATCACCTTCAGAATCGCGCCCTGGTGGTGCGCCACGTTCGCCACCGTGTGGATCGCATGCTGTACGGCATGATGATTGCCGCTCTTCAGCTGCCCAATCGGAATCACCATGTCCAGTTCGCGCGCGCCCAGCCGGATCAGTGCGGCCGCCTCCTGCCGCAGCGTCGACACCAGCGACGCGCCCAGCGGAAACCCAATCACTACGCCTACCGGAATCCCCGTGCCTGCCAGCACGCTCACCGCAGTCGGCACCCAGACCGGATTCACCATCGCGCAGGCAAACCGGTAGCGGATCGCCTCGTCGCACAGGCTCTCAATCTGGTCCCGTGTCGCATCCGGCTTGAGCAGCGTGTGGTCAATTACCCCGGCCAGCGTCTGCCAGTTCGCGGTCGTCTCGCGTGTAAATGCAACGGCGTCAAAGGTGCCGTTATCAAATTCCAGATCTGCCTCGCTGATAGGCGTAATGGCAGTCATAAGCAATGCTCCTTTTCCCGCGGCAAACGCATCGTGCGGCGTCTCCCTGCAGGCCTACGGCAAACGAGTATAGTGTCTTCGGCGTTAGGCAACAATGCCGATTCTCAGGCCATGTGCGGTTCTGGCCCCCACGTATAAGACATGGCAATAACAGAATGGTTTCAGATTCGCCCTACTCCGGGTGATCCGGGGTCATCAGGCAGATATCCGGCAGGTTGCGGTAGCGCTCCGCGTAGTCCATTCCGTACCCGATAACGAACAGGTTCGGAATCGCAAAGCCCACGTAATCCGCGTCAATCCGCTCCAGCCTGCGCGAGGGCTTGTCCAGCAGCGTGGCAATCCGCAGGCTCTTGGGATGGTGCTGCAGAAAGATCTTGCGCAGATACGAGAGCGTCAGCCCCGTATCTAGAATATCCTCCACAATCAGCACGTTCTTGCCCTCGATCGGCTCGTCCAGGTCCTTGATCAGCTTCACCGCGCCGGAGGACCGCTGGCCCTTCCCATAGCTTGAGACGGCTACGAAATCGAACGTCGTGTCCACCTGCACCGCCCGCGCCAGGTCGGCCAGAAACAGCGCCGCGCCCTTCAGCACGCCTACCATCACCAGCTTCTCGCCGTTCAAGTCGCGCGTAATCTCCGCGCCCATCTCGGTCACGCGTTGCGCAATCTGCTCGTGCGTATACAGAATCTCAAGTCCCTGGGTGGTGTTGGTAGCCATGCCGATAGTATGCCTTGAACCGGTGCCCGCAATGCAAGGCGAGCTGTGAAAAACGGTCTCACGGCAGGGAAGTCGCGGCGCTGCAACCACCTTCCAAGCCTCCGCCCGTCTATACTTTGTTCAGTCATGATTCCCTATCTGCACCTCTGGCACTTCAGTATTCCCACCTTCGGCCTCATGCTCTGGCTTGCCGCTGTCTCAGGCGCCTTCCTCCTCGACCGCGCCTTCCGTCGCGAACACATCGACGCGGACGCCGTGGGCATGGTCGCCGTGGCCGTGGTTGCAGGCATCGTGGGTGCCAAGCTCTGGCATGTCCTGGACACTCCGCAGGAATTTCGCGAGCTGGGCTGGCGCGTGCTCTGGGACTCCGCCGGATTCGCCTGGTTTGGCGGCCTCGTCTTCGGCATCCTGGCTCTCATCATCCAGGGCTGGCAGGCGAAAATCGGCGCCTTGCGCATCCTCGACCTCTCCAGCACCGCCGCCGCCGTCGGCTACGGCGTCGGACGCATTGGCTGCCTGCTCTCCGGCGATGGCGACTACGGCATCCCCACCAACCTGCCCTGGGGCATGAGCTTCGAGCACGGAATCGACCCCACCCCGCCCGGCGTTCGCGTCCACCCCACCCCGCTCTATGAGCTGGCTGCCGCCCTGCTTATCGGCTGGTGGCTTTGGGTCCGCGGCAGCAAGCCCCGCCCCACCGGCTGGATTGTCGGCGAATATCTCATCCTCACCGGTCTGGCCCGGTTCTTCGTCGAGTTCATCCGCCGCAACCCGCCGGTGCTCTGGGGACTCTCCAACGCCCAGCTCGCCAGCGTCGGCTCCGTCCTCGCCGGAATCATCCTCATCGCGTGGGCAGCCTCGCACAAGGCCACCGGCCCGCAGAAGGCCTCGCGCGCCGTCGAAAAGGCCGCCTGATCCGGCCCTGCAGTCACTCTACAGCCGCTTGATAAACGCCATCGCTTCCTGCAGTTGCGGAAAAAGCCTCTCCTCGGCCTTGAACTCTCGCGAGTGCACGCATCGCCGCAGTCCCCGCATCCGTACCGGAT
>JAJYBT010000026.1:0-6425 GCA_021778875.1 Acidobacteriota bacterium
TTCACGCCCGCCTGCCATGCTGCGTAGAGCGATGTCGCGCTGAAGTAGTTCACATAGCCCGTCATCAACAGCCGCAGCGGTGCGTTCGTGTTCACCTCGCCCAGGTCGAGCGTGAGCATGTGCTCATTCGCAAAGCCGTCATACGGCAGCGGCTTGAATCCGCTCGCAAACTCGTGATCGCGCCGGCTCAACTGCGCCAGCACATCGCGCCCTTCTCCATCCCACGCGCCCACCGGCAGCCGCGCGCCCGCTGAAGCCACCACGCGCCCTGACGCAAACGGAGGATCATCCAGGAACTTCTCGTCCGGATTCACTTCAACATTTTCAGGGTGGTCCACCGCCACCAGCCGCAGTTGGTCAATGTAGTTCACTTCCTCCATCGGCTCGATGAAGCGCAGGCTCAGCCTGCCATTCACAGGCACTGTCTGTGCGCCATCTACCTTGACCCACTCGCCGGGATTCGGCGTATTGCGCCGCGTGGGCGTGAACCAGTGCCCCACAACCGCCGCGCCAATCACGTCCGTCACCAGCTTGTATTTGTGCCCGTCCCAGGCAAACAGCACAGGGGACGAGCTGCCGCGGCGGTCCGCTTCCTTCATCGCAATCACCGGCTTCTGCGGCAAATCAATCTCATCCTGCAGCACGCCCGTGGGCCACAGAATGCGCAGTAGATCAATGCCCTTTGCATTGCCCAGCCCAATCAGCAGTTGCGGAGGCCCCTGCGTCTGGTAGCCCGAAGCGCCGGCCAGTTCCCACTTCTGCCACTGGCCGTTCGCAAAAATCTCCACCTTCGCGCCCAGAGCCGTCTTGTTGTCCGCATAGCCCGTCAGGTCCAGCCGCACAGAGTTGTTCCTGTTCGCGCCCACGTTGCGCAGCAGCACCGGCGGCGCATTCTCCTCGGTCACAATCAGATCCGCCGCGCCATCGCCATCCACATCGGCAGCAATCAGCCCGCGCGGCGCGCTCAGCCTCACGCGGTCCAGACCCAGCGCGCGGCTCACATCTTCAAAGCTGCCGTCTCCGCGATTGCGGAATACTTTCACGCGCGGCCCAGCGCTCGTCTCTACAATTGCCGCCAGGTCAACCCATCCATCGTTGTCGATATCCACCGCCGTAACGCCCCATCCGCGGAGCGCGCCGTTGAGCGGCAGGTTCACGCGCTCAAAGCGCCGGCCCGCGTTGTTCGGCCCCGCCACATTGCGCCACAGCGTCAGCCCCGGAGCGCCCGCGTGCGTCACGGCAATATCCATCCAGCCGTCCTTGTTGTAGTCCAGCACGGCAATGCCTTCCGTCGCTGGCAGCTTCGCGTCATAGAGCGCCTGCTCCGGATACTTGCCCTCGCGCGGATTCACATACAGCACCGGCGCGGCACTATCTCCCGTCATCGCCAGGTCCACCGCGCGGTCATTATTGAAATCCGTCAGAATCGCAGACGCCGTCCTGCCGCTGCCGCCCAGTCCCGTTTCTGCCGTCACCTCGGTAAACGTCTTGTTCCCGTTGTTGCGCCACAGCACATTCGATTCATCGCCGGCCTTCAGTGGCAAGCCGCTCAGCAGCAGATCCAGATCGCCGTCGTGATCGTAGTCCACAAACGTAATGCCCGTGGGCTGATTGCGCGCCGTAAGCCCCGCCTCCGCCGTCGCGTCCTCAAACTTGCCGTGCCCCAGGTTGCGAAACAGCCGCACGCCGTCATCCAGCGCTACCGCCAGATCATTCAACCCATCGCCGTCAAAGTCGCCCACTGTGCAGGCCACCGCATGGCCCGCTGCCTTCAATCCCGCAGTCGCGGCATCCAAATCTTCAAAACTGCCATCGGCGCTGCGATGCAGCACGCGAATCGCCTGCGCTCCCGCAGCCATCAGCACCAGGTCCATCTGGCCCGAGCCGGTCACGTCCATCATGCACGCCCCGCCCGTGCCATTGAACATCGGCGCCCCGGAGCCGGGTGCCCCAGGTCTCGCCTTTGAGACCTGGGAAATCATCGTCTCCGGCTCCAGCTTCACCGCAATCATCGCCTTCTCAACCGCCTGCGGCTCTTCCACCGGCGTCACCGTCGAGTAATGTCCCTGCTCGCCATAGGCCAGGCCGATAGCCGCGGAAATCTTCGTGCTCGTCATGTGCTGGAAAAGTTTGAAGTGCTCCCGCGCCTCCTGCGTGTGACCCGAGCGCTGCAGCGCGCGCGCCATCGCAAACTCCGACGAGGCATGCAGCGGATTGATCGCCAGCGCCTGCTTCAGCACCACAATCGCCTTGTCGAACTGCTTCATTTCCTGGTAGCAGACGCCCTCAAAATAATAGGAGTCCACGTCACGCGGATCGTACTTCACCGCCTGCTTGAAGCTCGTCAGCGCCGCATCGATGTCGTTATCGGCATGCTGCGCAAGGCCCAGGTTGTACCACGCCTGCGGATTGTCCGGCGTCAGCGCAAGAGCCTTCTGGAAGGCATCCTTTGCCTCCGGCAACTTTTGCAGGGTCATCAGCGCGATGCCATCATTGATGGCTGCCTGCGCCAGCTTCGGATCCTTCTTGAAGGCCGCCGCAAAGCTCTGCTCCGCGCGCTCGGTAAACTGCTGGCCCATCTGCGCCACGCCGCGATTGTTCAGCACAATCGCCTCGGCGTCATAGCGCGTCTCCGCCGCCATTGCAGCCGACGCAACCAACAGCAGGGCCGCACACCCGCCCATTCGCATCCATCTCGTACGCAACGTTATCTCCAGACCGGCCGGGCCTCTGCGGCCCGCAGAAAATCGGGGAACCATCCAGTGTATGCGAGCGCCCATCCCCGCCGCATCGGCCAGTTATCCGGTCTTTGCTCTCATCAAATCATCAGAGGCTCATCAATTTATACTCCGGTTGTGATCGACTCTCTTCAGAAGGTTGACTGGTTCGCCTTTCTCGCGCGCCCACGCCTGGCGTCGCCATTGCCTCAGGCGCTCCACGCCCTGCAGGGCCAGCCCATCCTCATCACCGGAGCGGGCGGGTCCATCGGCTCCGCGCTCGCCCTTCGCGTGGCCGCGCTCGCGCCGTCCATTCTCGTCCTGGTTGATGCTTCAGAGAGCCATCTCTACGCGCTCCAGAGCGCATGGGATCAGGCTGAATCGCCCGCACCCGTCGCTTGCATCCTCGGCAGCGTCGCAGACCGCGCGCTCCTCGACGAAATCTTCTCCATCCACGCGCCCCGCATCGTCTTCCACGCCGCCGCCTTCAAGCACGTGCCGCTCATGGAGCAGCAGCCCCTCGCCGCCATCGCCAACAACGTCTTTGGCACGCACGCGCTCGTCGCAGCAGCGGAGGCTCACTCCGCCCGCGTCATCCTGCTCTCTACAGACAAGGCCGTTGAGCCCGCTTCCATCATGGGCGTCACCAAGCGCGTCGCCGAACACATCGTGCTGGCCGCGGGCGGCACAGCTTTGCGCCTCGGCAACGTGCTCGCATCGCGCGACAGCGTGGCCGAGGTCTTCGCCCGCCAGATCGCGCACGGCGGACCCATCACCATCACCAGCCCCGCCGCCCGCCGCTACTTCCTCACCCTCGACGAAGCGGCGAGCCTGCTGCTCGACGCCGCATGCGAACCAAACCCGCCCGCGCTTCTCGCTCCCGCGCTGCCCGCACCGCACTTCATCGCCGATCTCGCCCGCTTCATGTCCGCTGAACTCGCTCCTGGCCGCGCAATCCCGATCGAGTTCACGCATCCCCGTCCAGGCGACAAAGAGGTCGAGCACCTCTTTTCATCCGCTGAAAGCACACAGTCCGCATGGACCGAACGCCTGCTCCGCATCCAAACGTCCCCCATCAAACACGGCCAGTTGCAAAGCGCTCTCGCCGGCCTGCGTAGCGCAATCGAGGCGCGCGATCTTGCCGCCGCCCTCACCGGCCTGGGCACACTCGCCCCCGACTACACGCCCAGTCCAGCTGTGCTTGCCCTCGCCGGCAAAACCGGCCAGCGAGTCTTGCTATGAGCGCAACGCCGGGCATCAAGCGGCGCATCGCCGTCGTCACCACCTCGCGCGCGGACTACAGCCATCTCTACTGGCCACTCCGCGAGCTGGCAGCGCATCCCGGCGTCGAGCTGGGCGTCTTCGTTCTCGGCCCGCATCTCTCGCCGCAGTTCGGCGCCACCGTCGCTGAAATCGAACGCGATGGCTTCCCCATCAAGGCGCGCATCGAGTGCCTGCTCAGCTCGGACACTGACACCGGCATGGCCAAGACCATCGGCATCGCCATCCTCGGCCTCGCCGACGCGCTCACCGCCTGGCGTCCCGACCTGCTGCTCCTCATCGCCGACCGCTACGAAATGCTCGCGCCCGCATCCGTCGCCCTCGCCCTGCGCATCCCCATCGCGCACATCGAGGGCGGCGAAGTCAGCCAGGGAGCCATTGACGACCACGTGCGCAACGCCCTCACCAAGCTCGCGCACATTCACTTCACTTCCACGCCAACCGCCCGCCGCCGCGTCATCGCCATGGGCGAGGAGCCCTGGCGCGTCCACCACGCAGGAGCCCCGTCGCTCGACCACATGCGCCGCTCCGCGCTGCTGGACCGCGCCGCGCTCGAGGCCCGCATCGGCCTCAAGCTCACCCCGCCTGCGCTCGTCGCCGCCTGGCATCCCGTCACCATCCTGCGCGACACCAACACTGAAGCCGACGCCTTCTTCGCCGCGCTTGCCCAGACTCGCGGCCAGCTCATCTTCGTCTATCCCAATGCCGACGCCGGCAGCCACGCGCTCATCGAGCGGACCCGCGCCCTGGCCGACTCACGCCCCCACACCCACATCTACGTCAACCTCGAAGCCATTGCCTACTGGAGCCTCCTCGCCCAGGCCGACGCCCTCATCGGCAACTCCTCCAGCGGCATCATGGAGGCAGCTTCATTCGCGCTGCCCGTCGTCAACATCGGCATGCGCCAGCAGGGCCGCGAGCGCGCACCCAACATCCTCGACGCGCCCGCTGAAACCGAGGCCATCTGCAGCGCCATCCGCCACGCCCTCGCGCCGGACTTCCGCGCCAGCCTGCGCGGCATGGCCAACCCCTACGGAGACGGGACCGCCGCCACCACCATCGCGCGCGTCCTCACCACCGTCCCTCTCGACAACCTGCTCATCAAGCAGCCCGTCCCCGTGCCCGAAGAGGACGCACGCGCATGAACGAGACAGCCAACGAGCCCATCCCGCTTTCCGCGCCCGACATCACCGACGCTGAAATCAACGCCGTCACCGCCGTCCTGCGCACACGCCACCTCAGCCTCGGCCCCGAACTCACCGCATTCGAGCAGGCGCTCGCTGGCTATCTCCGTGTGCCGCACGCCGTCGCCGTCAGCTCCGGCACCGCCGGCCTGCATCTCGCGCTGCTCGCCCTCGGCATCGGCGAGGGCCACGAAGTCATAGTGCCTTCCTTCGCCTTCATCGCCGTCGCCAACGCAGTTGTCCAGGTCCGCGCCACGCCCGTCTTTGCAGAAATCGACCCTGTCACACTCAACCTCTCGCCAGCCGCCGTCGAGCAGGCCATCACGCCGCGCACCCGCGCCATCCTTGTCGTACACACCTTTGGCGTTCCGGCCGAAATGGACGCACTCCAGACCATCGCCCGCCGACACAACCTCGCCGTGATCGAAGATGCCTGCGAAGCCATCGGCGCCGAGTTCGATGGCCAGCCCGCCGGCAGCTTCGGCGACCTCTCCGTTTTCGGCTTCTATCCGAACAAGCAGCTCACCACCGGCGAAGGCGGCGCCGTCCTCGCCCGCGAACCCGCCCACGCCGCCCGACTTCGCAGCCTGCGCAATCAGGGGCGAGATCCTTCCGCCAACTGGCTCGATCACGCCGAAATCGGCTACAACTATCGCCTCTCTGAACTCGCCTGCGCGCTTGGCCGCGTGCAACTCAGCCGCATCAGCGAAATGCTCGCTCTCCGCCGCGCAGCAGCCGAACGCTATCACGAACTGCTTGACCCAATCTCCGGTCTCGAACTGCCCCCGCTCGCTTTGCCCCGCCGCACCATCAGTTGGTTCGTCTATGTCGTCCGCCTGCCTCAGCGCGCAGACCGCGACCGCATCCAGGCCGCTCTCGCCGCTGAGGGCATCGCCACCGGTCGCTACTTCGCGCCCATCCACCTGCAGCCTGCCTGGCGCAGCCATCCCAGCGCCGCCGCCGCCGCGCTGCCCCTCACTGAATCCATCGCGCGCCGCTCGCTCGCCCTGCCCTTCTTCAATCGCATCGCTCCAGGCCAGCAAAAGCGAGTGGCCCTTGCCATCCAGCAAGCACTCACAGGCAGAGCCTGACCCGCAATCTTTCCTCCTGCCGCCAGCTTTTCGTGTAATATCGGTGCCTGACTATTCCCGGGCTGGCTTCTACGGCTCTCTGATAGCTCAAGGAGGAACATCATGATTGAAATTGCTCAGTTGCTGCAACAAAAGGCCGGACTGAATGAAGC
>JAJYBT010000026.1:6435-11098 GCA_021778875.1 Acidobacteriota bacterium
ACGCGGCACAGGCTATCGCAAACCTCATCAGGTCACGCATCCCAGAGTCCTTGCAGGGAACCGTGCTGCCTCTCCTGGGCATGGATGCCGCGACGGCTGGCGATCAGCCCGCAGACGCTGGCCAATCCGGCGGCCTCGGCGGCTTGCTCAGCGCAGCCGAGAACATGTTCGGCGGAAACAAAAGCTAGCTTTCCAGCGCCGCATTGTGCCCATTCAAGGCAGTAACTCATGCCTATAGCTGCTGGGAACAATACTGTTCAGGCTTTTGCAGGTCCATCCACATCACAAATGACTGACCAAAGAAACTGATCAAGGAAAGTGAAAGGAGCAATCCATGAAAATCGTACGATCCACAGCGACCCTTCTCGCTCTCGCCGCAGGCTTGCTGTTCAGCGTTCTTCCCGCCGCCGCTCTTCAGGCCAAAACCGCCGCCAAATCCACGGCCAAGTCCGCCCAGGCAGCAACGGCAAGCAAAAAGGCCGCAGCACCCGCAGCCGCCAGCAAGCTCCTGGACATCAATACCGCTTCCGCAGATCAACTCAAGGCCCTGCCCGGTGTCGGAGCAGTCTATTCCCAGAAAATCATCGCTGGCCGGCCGTACGCCAACAAATCCCAGCTCAAATCAAAAAAGATTGTCCCCGACGCCACCTATGACAAGATCGCCGGCCTCATCATTGCCAAACAGCCCGCAAAGGCCGGCAAGTAACCAGTCTCAACCCCATCCCGACAATACAAAACCAGGGAAACTCCGCGCACCCTTCTATCGTGAAGGGTGCGCGCTTTACATACTGCGGACAGCTCGCCGCAGGCAAGCTCTTGTAACAGTGCACGACTTCACAGGCTGCGGAAAACTCACCGCGTTCAAGGTCTTGTGTCAGGGCACGAGTTTACTCGTGTCGTAAGTGGCCTGAATCAAACTGGCCTTCAGGCCCTGCGTTCAGGCCGCTTTCCCCCAGCCTCTTCAGCCCCCGAGGGGATCCCCACGCATCCCAAACCGATTCCTCGCAAACTACCTCCCTCATGCCCCTACATCGCCTCAATATTTTTTGCTTACCAATGCCGGAAACCTGCATCTATATCGTTGTGAGTTATAAGGCCGCGACCTGATTGCGGCTGCGGGCAAGCAGTGTTGAGCGCATGGGGCGCAAGGTGTTCATGCTCCCAGATAACTCTTGACAGAAAATCGGAAACCGGGCACCATCAACCCAAATCGGCGTTCCCGCTGGTCGATTTTGAACGTAGAAGGCCGCTCCGCGACTTTCCGATCTCAGCGGCGGCTTCCCACAACCGGGCTTCCTAAACTGACCTCATCCGAGGTCGAGAAACAGGTACGCTATGGTGGTGAAAACACAATGCAAGGGTCGGGGCATCACCGGACTGCATGTGGGCGTAAATAATGTCCGGCGCTATTTTCCAAAACAGGTTGATGTGATCGAGTTACAGTTGGACCACCTGCGCATTCGTTGCGGACTTTCACCAGACTTCTGGGAGGGGCAGCCGGAAATCTTCGATCCCCGGCTCTGCGCCTGGCTTGAGAACAAGCACCTCCACGGAAGGTGCGATCGCGGCTCCGTTCCCCTGGCCATGATCCCTTCCGGCGAGAACTCCTTCCGCCTGCAACCGGTCCATCACAACGGCTACTCCAACGGCGATTCCAACGGCCAGTCCGGTGACCAGTCCAGCGGTAAGAACCCGTCCGGCCCGGCAGCCTGAATCCGCCACGCCCGCCCGCTCAGGAAGTGCTGGCTTGGCTCCGTGCGCATCCCCAGCACCACCGTCCTCACCCCCACCCGCCTCTCGTTCCCTGTTCCCTGCCTTGATAAACTCAAAAAGCCATGAACATTTCCCAGCTTGAGCAGGCAGTTGAGAGCGCGTTCGCCGCCGGCCCTGCCGCCATCGGCGACCAGTCCGCCATGGACGCCTTCCTCGCCCTCCGCTCCGCCCTTGAGCGCGGCGACGTCCGCTCCGCCTCGCCCGACCCCGCCAGCCCCACCGGCTGGCGCGTCAACGCCTGGGTCAAGCAGGGCATCCTGCTCGGCTTCCGCCTCGGCGCGCTCGCGGACACCTCCGCCGCCGGCCTCTCCTTCGTCGACAAGCACACCTACCCCGCGCGCCACTTCACGCCCGCCGACGGCATCCGCATCGTTCCCGGCGGCTCCAGCGTCCGCGCCGGAGCCTACGTCGCCCGCGGCGTCGTCTGCATGCCGCCCATGTACATCAACGCCGGAGCATGGGTGGACGAAGGCACCATGGTTGACTCCCACGCCCTCGTCGGCTCCTGCGCCCAGATCGGCAAGCGCGTCCACCTCAGTGCCGCGGCCCAGATCGGCGGCGTCCTCGAGCCCATCAACGCCAGCCCCGTCATCATTGAGGATGACGCGCTCATCGGCGGCAACACCGGCGTCTACGAGGGCACCATCGTTCGCCAGGGCGCCGTTCTCGCCCCCGGAACCATCCTCACCCGCGGCACCCCGGTCTACGATCTCGTCAACGGCACAATCCTCCGCGCCACCGCCGACCAGCCCCTCATCATCCCCGCCAACGCCGTCGTCGTCCCCGGCTCCCGCGCCGTCTCCAAAGGCAAAGGCCACCCCAGCAGCCAGGACTGGGGCCTAAGCCTCTACGCCCCCGTCATCGTCAAATACCGCGACGAAAAAACCGACCTCAGCACCACCCTCGAAGACCTGCTCAGATAACCAAAAAACCGGCTGCCCCATCCCTTCGGGCGGCAGACGGCCCGAGTGCCGGGGCAACCATGATCGTGGTGGAACGCACGGCGTGGCACCCGGGCCACTCGCCTCTGTTGCTGGGGCCTGTTCAACGCCGCACTAGCAGTGAAATTGGGAGGGGAAAATGAGTCGATGGGTGATGTGGATAGTTGGCGCTATAGTCGTGTGTATGGCAATCGCGGCTCTGGGTTCAGTGTTGTTGTCGAGGTCTGCTTGCCGAGCCGCCACAAAGGACGGAACGATCAGAGATTTTCGACAGTTTACCGGTGACGAGCTTGAGCGAGATGTTCGTAATCGAGTGCCTCTGGGGAGTTCTCGCGAGTTCGTGGAAAGCTTCCTCACGACAGAAGGAATGAGATTTAGCTACGATCCCTCTCTGAATGCGACTCTAGCGAGCGCACCATGCCTCAAGGGGAGTGGCATCGTAGTGAAATCGCTCGGCCTGACTTTTAGGTTCGGTAAGGACTCCAAGGTTAGCTCTATCGAATCACATGTTCATCTAACGGGGCCGTAGGCGGGTGGCCAGGGTGCCGGAGGAAGCTAGGCGAGTTCTCCCACAAAGGATGGTTGCCCCGGGTGCCGGGGTCCCCACGGACAGGTCTTCGTCCGTGGGGTGGGGATGCCTAGCATTTGGGCACCCGGGATCGCAGCACTCGGTTCCCGCTTCTCCTTCCACATCCACTCCGCCTTGTTATACGCTTTCCACCAATGCCGCGAGGACTGATCCGTTACGAACACAGTCGAGTTTTCGCCATTACGCGACGGGTTGCCTCGGCGTTGTCCAGATCGAATCGCAATGGACGGCGGCGCAGCGTGAAGCTCAGTTGCCGGAACACTTGCAGTACAAGGAGAAGGCCGGGGGAGTGTCGTAGTCTCCCAGGTGCCCAAAGGCAAGGCACCCGGGGCAACCATGATCGTGGTGGAACGCACGGTGTGGCACCCGGGCCACCCGCCAAAACGATACGAATAGGCCCGATGTTTGCTCGCAGAATCAAGGTCCTTGCCATTGAACCAAGAAGTGCATTGCAGGAGGGAAGCTATGAACAGACTCATTCGCATTGCCTTGTCATTGGCCGTTGTGGGAGGGATCACCGTCTCGAGCTTTGGCTCATCTGCGCAGACTTCTTCCACAGTGATCAGAGTTCTTGATCCAAGTGAACTCGAAGGGATCGCTGGCGTTATTCTCTTGATTAATCCAGGTGATTATCGAAAATCGCAGGCTCTGGTCACCGATACGAAGGGGGGTGCAACCGCGCGTGACTTGAACTGTGCAATCTGTACAGTAACGGCTCTCGATCCACGCGGCTTATTCGTTAGTCGCACGACGGAGTTTTCGGCATCGAGTCATCTGTTTCGCCTCGTGCTGGCAATTCAACCGCTGATCGACATAGTCGGTGACCCAAAAGCAGTATCAATCGATCTTGCGATCAATGACTCTAAAGGCCAGCCTTTGACACGGCATGACGTGGTGATTCGGCCAACTCTGCTGACTCTGGAGGAAAGCAACCGACTATCCGTTCAAGGCACTGGACCGACAGGGCATGTAAATGTTCGCTTGCGCGCAGGAGCCTACACAGTCGCAACGTTGGACAAAGATTCTGTATCGGAAACGCAATTCGAGATCTCGACGGAGAAGGGACGGTGCTCTAGTAGCACAGTGACGTGCATCGTGGCATCGCCCCGATCTTCTGGTCGAATGAAAGCCATCAGTCTTGAGCTCTCTTCTGGCAACGGTCAGCCGAAGCCCTAATAAGCCTACGACAGTACGGATAACGCTATGATGCACCCCGAAGCGCATGCATCTGGAGCGTGTTTTATACCATCCCGTTTCACCGGCAAAGCACGTGACCCAGAATCAGAGAACGAATACTTCGGGGCCAGGACCTAGGCTTTCATGCGGGTGGCCCGGGTGCCGGAGGAAGTTCGGCGATTTC
>JAJYBT010000027.1 GCA_021778875.1 Acidobacteriota bacterium
GCGGCTCAGAGTCCTGGGCGAGTAAGCCCTTCCGTTGCAGCGCAGCGGCGACCACGCCGCGCGTGTTGCCGGGCCCTTCGCCGTTGCGCTGCATTGACCCCGCCGTGCAGCCTTCCTACAATCAAGCTGCCGGCACACACATGCCCATTTCCGCGCTCATCATCGACGACGAACAACTGGCCCGCGAAGAGCTCAAGTATCTGCTCGACGAGGTGGGCGACGTTGAGGTTGTCGCCCAGGGCAGCAACGGCATTGAAGCCGTGAACCTGATTGAAGAGCACCACCCTGACCTCGTCTTCCTGGATGTGCAAATGCCGGGCCAGGACGGCTTTGCCGTGCTGCAGCGGCTGATGGACCGCCACCGCGCGCAGTCTGGAAAAGAAGCCGAGCCGCTGCCGCAAATCGTCTTTGCCACGGCCTATGACCAGTACGCCGTGCGCGCATTTGACGTGAACGCCGTGGATTACCTGCTGAAGCCTTTTGACCGCACGCGCGTGCAGCAGGCCCTGGAGCGCGTACGCGGGCGCATGGCCGGAGGAGCGGGAACGGCGGCGCTGCCGGAGTCGCAGATTGATGCGCTGCTTCGTCTGCTGAACCGCCCGCAGGGAGCAGCGCGCATGCCGCAACCTGCACGGCTCATTGTCCAGGCGCAGAGCCGACTCCTGCTCGTGGACCAGGCGGACATCTGCTTCGCGGCCATCGATGAAGGCGTCATTCGCGTGGTCACGCAGAGTTTCGAAGGCCAGTCAAAGTGCCGCACGCTCGAAGACCTGCTGGAACTGCTGGACCCCGCGCTGTTCTGGCGCGCGCATCGTGGATTCGTGGTCAACATCAACCACATCCGCGAAGTGGTGCCGTGGTTCAAGTCCAGCTATCAGTTGCGCATGAATGACAAGAAGCAGACAGAGATTCCCGTGAGCCGCGCGCAAACCAGGCGGCTGCGCGAGTTGTTCAATCTCTAACGGCGCCGCAACCCCAATCAGACAACTCAGTCATAGCGCTCCGTGACGATCTGCCTGCGGTGCCAGCCAAAGGCTTTCAGCCGTTCGCGAACGGCGGCAATCATCGGGCTGAGTCCGCAGATATACGCATGAATGTCGAAGTGCAACTCGCTCGCGGGCGCGGCGGCGTCGGGAGCGGGAACGGGCAGCGACTGGCCAAGTCGCGCGGCGCGCTCCTCCACGATGCGGGCTGCGTGCTCCTGCACATAGCCGCGCAGGCCGGTCCAGCCTTCCGCTGCACGGCTCAGCGTGGGCAGGTAGTGGAAGTGCGCGTGACGCGCGGCGAGCGCCTCGAATTCCTCGCGATAGTAAACCTCGGTTTCATGCCGCGTGCCATAGACGAGCCATATCTCGCGCCCCTCGCTGCGGTCGGGACCGTCCTCAGGAATCAGCCACTGCAAAAAGCCGCGCATGGGCGCGACGCCGGTTCCCGTGGCGATGAGGATGGAATCCGTGATGGGCTCGCGCAGCGTGAAGTAGCCGAGCGGGCCCTGAATCTGGATGGTTTCTCCAACAGGCAGGTCCGGCAGGCGGTTGGAAAAGAAGCCGCCCTCCACGCGATTCAGGCACAGATCGAAGCGGTTGCCCTTTGGCGCAGAAGCAAGGGAGTAGGCGCGCATCTGCTCTTTGCCGCTCGGGTCCTGGTCCACGGCGGAGACAAACTGGCCGGGCGTGAACGCAAAACTATCGAGCTCATCCAGAACAAACTCGAGGTGGAAGCATTGCGCCGATGTGGAGAGGCACTGCTTTCGCGCCAGTCGTGCCGTGTTGATCTCTCGCGTCAAGTTCGAGTCTCGCCAGGGAAAATTGGAAGGCCACTCGCAGTATCGCCAGCTGGACCGAGCGCTGGCAAGGCGCGCCCAGCGAGCGATGAGGTGCTCGCCCGCTGCATTGGTGCCCTTATCCGCGCGCCCCGGCGAGCGCATGCCAGCAGATCTCCATCCCCATGCCGAAAAGCCAGACCGACAGCGCAAGGCGCATGGCGCGCACGGGAATGCGCGGCGCCAGGCTGTTGCCGGCCAGTGCGCCCAGCAGGCCGCCGGCGAGCAGGCGCGTGAGCAGCGCGGGATCGATGCCGCCATAGCTGAAGTGCATGCCGCCGCCGATCAGCGCAATGCACAGTCCAAACGCAAGGTCCGTTCCCACCACGCGCGGCGCATCCAGCGGCGTAAAGCCAAGCAGAGCCAGCGTGCCCAGCGCGCCGGCCCCGGAAGACGAAAAGCCGACCTCCGCGCCCACCGGCAGCATGGAAAGCGCCAGCCAGCCCGGCCTGTAAGGCCGGTTCACGCTGCCATCCGCAGGGCGAAAATGCCGGAAGATGCACCACGCCGAGCACAGCGCGATCATGCCGCCCAGCGCAAGATAAAGCCATAGCGTGTCAGCTTCACTGCGCGCCATGCGCTTGAACACCATGCTGCCCAGCACCACGCCTGGAATGCCCGTAAGCAGCATCGCGCCCAGAACACGCCACTCCACATTTCTCCGCCAGATCTGCGCCGGAACCACCACCAGCTTCACCGCCGCGGAGTACGCAAGCGCCGTGCCCACCGCGGCCTCCACCGGCAGATGCAGAAACAGAATAAGCAGCGGCGCGATGATGGTGCCCGCGCCCACGCCGGTCATCGCAATCAGTGCGGCAATGGTGAAGCCTAGAAAAATTCCCATTGTGGTCCCGTGCGTTACGAGGTCTGCAGGTGAATGCCGCACTCAAGCTTGCGGCCGGACCAGCGCCCTGAGCGCGGATCGTTGGCGTCGAAGGGCAGGCTCGTGCACGGCTCGCACCCGATGCTCGTGTATCCCTTGTCGTAAAGCGGAAGCAGCGGAATCTCGTGCGCCCAGGCGTAGAGCCACACATCGCGCGTCGTCCACTCCGTCAGCGGACTCAGCTTGGCAAGCGTGTGCCCGCCCGGCAGCGTAAAGCTTTCTTCCTGCTTCAGATTCGCGCGCGACTTCGACTGCTGGCGGCGCAGCCCCGTGATCCATACGCTGTAAGGGGCAAGTGAGCGAAACAGCGGCTCCACCTTGCGCAGCGCGCAGCAGCGGTCAGGCGCGCTTTGGTGCAGAATCCCAAACTCGGATTCCTGCTCCGCAACCGTGCGCTCAGGCAGCACGTTCACCAGATTCAGATTCCACTCCGCCGCCATGCGATCGCGATACACCAGCGTCTCGGCAAAATGATAGCCCGTCTCCAGAAACAGCACCGGAACCTGCGGCAGCAGCGCGCGCACCATGTGCAACACCACAACATCCTCGGCCTGAAAGCTGCTTGTAACGCATACTTCCTGCGCCCCGGCTAGGCGCTCGCGCAGAAACTCCCGCGCCGCGCTTGCGCGTTCTTCAATCTCAACGGGCAACTGCATCGTCATCTTCGGAGTCTCCAGTGGGAATCGCTCCCAGTCGTTTAAGTTCGTTCAGAACTTCCTCGGTCTGCTCGCCTGCAAGTACGTGCGTCTCTGCCGCATCGGTATCCGGAACCGTCAGCAGCACCGGACCGGCGGCGTCACTCTCCGCCAGCACCACCGCGCCCAGATGCGCAATGGCCAGCATCTTCGCGCGCGCGTCACGAGCCCGCGTGCGCAGCACCAATACGTGCAAGCCCAGCAGCGTGCGCTCCAGATCCGCCGCAAGGTGCGGACGCGCGCCCAGCGAAATCAGCGCGCCTGCGGTCTGCGCAGATGTGGAATCGCTCTCCGCTGCGTCCGTGATGGCGCGAATCATGCCCGCGCCCGCGGTTGCGTTGTCCGCCGGATCGATCAGAATCAGGCTGCCGGTGGTGCGGCTCTCGCGATAGGTATCCGCCAGCAATGGGCGACTGGTCTCAATGACCACCTGACCGATGTCGTTGAGCGCAAGCTGCTCTGTCGAGCGCTCCTCCAGATGCTCCACATCGATGCGCGAACGAATCTCCACCACACGCGCGCGCACCGTTTGCGATGTATGCTTCAGCAGATACGTTCCGCCGGCGCGCAGTGGCGTCGAATGCATCCACACCACGGTCGCCTCAAAGCGCGTGGTCATCTGCGGAGGGGCGCTGACTGAAGCGATCATCTCGCCGCGGCTGATGTCTCTCTCGTCTTCAAGCGTCAGCACCACCGACTGCGGCGCGCGCGCCTCGTCCAGTTCGCCGTCCCACGTGGAGATCGACCGCACGCGCGTGCGAAAGCCGGATGGCAGCGCAACAACCTCGTCGCCGGGCCGCACCCTGCCCGCGGCAATCTGCCCCGCAAAGCCGCGAAAATCCTGGTGCGGACGCAGCACGCGCTGCACGGGAAAGCGCAGCCCGGCATAAGCGCGTTCGATCGCCAGCGGCACGGTTTCAAGCAATCCCAGCAGGCTCTGGCCCGTATACCACGGCATCCGCTCGCTGCGATGCACAACGTTATCGCCTTCCAGCGCGCTCACTGGAACAGCAATCAGTTCAGGAATCTCAAGCCGCTCGGCGAGCGCTTCCAGAGCGCGGCGATGCTGCTCGAAGACCTCCTGCGAGAAGTTCATCAGGTCCATCTTGTTGATGGCCGCAATCACGGTGGGAATGCCCAGCAGCGATGCGATGCAGGCGTGGCGTCGCGTCTGGTCCAGAATCCCCTTGCGCGCGTCCACCAGCACAATGGCCACGTCCGCCGTGGACGCGCCGGTTGCCATGTTGCGCGTGTACTGCTCGTGCCCCGGCGTATCCGCAATGATGAACTTGCGCTTCGCCGTCGAAAAATAGCGATACGCAACATCGATGGTGATGCCCTGCTCGCGTTCCGCCCGAAGCCCGTCCGTCAGTTGCGCAAAGTCGATGGCCGCGTCCCGCGTCACCGCGCGCACATGGTCGTCGTAGACGTTGCGCGAGTCGTACAGCAGCCGTCCTATCAGCGTTGACTTGCCGTCATCCACGCTGCCCGCCGTGCTGAAGCGCAGCAGGTCCTTTCCGCGCTCGGCTTCAAGCTGCTCCTCGATGCGCGCGTCCACATCCTCCACCGCCGCGCCGCTCGCTGGCCCATCAAAACGTCCGTCTGCAAACGCCATCAGAAATAGCCCTCGCGCTTCTTCATCTCCATCGAACCATCCTGGTCGTGATCGATCACGCGATTGGCGCGCTCGGAATTCCGCACCGCCATCAACTCCGCGATAATCTTCGGCACCGTGTCCGCATCGGAGCGGATTGCGCCGGTGCAGGGGCTGCAACCCAGCGAGCGCAGGCGGCACTTCACCCACTGCTCCTCGCCCGGCAGGCCCTTCACAAACGGCTGCTCCACCGGAATCAGGCTGTCGCCGCGTACCAGCATCCGGCGCTCCCTGGCCAGATACAGCGGCACAATCGGAATCTTTTCGAGGTGGATGTAGTGCCAGATGTCCAACTCTGTCCAGTTCGAGAGCGGAAACACGCGGATGCTCTCGCGCGGGCCGATGCGGCCGTTGAACAGGTTCCACAACTCCGGCCGCTGGTTCTTCGGGTCCCACTGCCCGGCGCTGTCGCGGAAGGAAAAGATGCGCTCCTTGGCGCGCGATTTCTCTTCATCGCGGCGCGCGCCGCCAAAGGCCGCGTCAAATCCGTGCGCCCGCAACCCATCCAGCAGGGCCTGCGTCTTCAGCAGTCCGCAGCAGCGCTGAGTGCCCAGCCGCACGGGATTCGCGCCATCGGCCAGCGCTTCCTCATTGCGCCACACAATCAGCTTCACCCCCAGCTCGGCCGTGTAGCGATCGCGAAACTCCAGCATCTCCTTGAACTTGTAACCCGTATCCACATGCAGCAACGGAAACGGAATCGGCGCGGGATAAAAGGCCTTCTGCGCAAGCCGCAGCATCACCGACGAGTCCTTGCCGATCGAGTAAAGCATCACCGGGTTCTGAAACTCCGCCGCCACCTCGCGGATGATGTGAATGCTTTCCGCCTCAAGCAGTTGGATGTGGTTGAGCCGGTCAACTGCCGTAGCGCGCCTCCCATCCTGGTGCGGAAGCACCGCCGAGCTGTCCGCGATCGCTGTCGCTGTCATGCAAACTCTCCGTTTCGTTTTGTGCTGAAAATAGAAAACCCGCGGCAGCAGAGAATCTGCGGCGCGGGCTTAGGGGGAAATCGTACTGAGTCTTACTTAGGCTGGTTTACCCCACAGTCCGGCGCGGCGCACAACAACATGCGCAACAGACCGCCGACATGGAGCACAGACTCATGTGGTTGACTATATCGTTGCTCCGATTGCGGGTCAACCACAATTGTGCGCAGCCCGGCACAAAGTCCGTGAATCAAGGCCGCGGCGTGCGAGCCTTTCCGGCGAGCACGCGGAGAAGTGCAGCCCATGCGGAAACGAGCCCGAGGCACGCGCAAAGCACCTGCAAACACTGCCGCTGAAACGGGTTTGTGGCTTGCCGGGCCTGCGCGTATGCTTGTGGATGCACTTCGCTGGAGCACGATGAAAACTTTGAAAATTGCCGCAATCCTCGTGATGTTGATGCTTCCCACATTGCGAACTCACGCGCAGGGCGCCCGACTGACGGCCGCCAAGGCAGGCCCGATTCGCGTCTTGCTGCTCGACGGAGACAGCGGAGGCCCGTGGCACGACTGGAAGCTCACCACGCCCGTGCTGCGCGAGGAGCTGGAAGAGACAGGCCTCTTCCAGGTGACCGTGATAACCGCGCCTCCAGGCAATGGAGACTTCAGCGGCTTCAATCCGCAGTTCAGCCGCTACCAGGTCATCGTGTCGAATTACGATGCCCTTGACTGGCCGGAGCCTTTGCGCGCGCAGTTTGAGCAGTTCGTCAGCAATGGCGGCGGCCTCGTCGTGGTGCATGCCGCGGACAATGCTTTTCCAAACTGGCCAGCCTACAATCTGATGGCCGGCATCGGCGGCTGGAGAGGCCGCAATCAGCAGGCCGGGCCGCACTGGTATTTCAAGGATGGCAAGCTCGCCTCAGACAGCGCGCCCGGCTCTGCCGGCAATCACGGCAGCCGCCTTCCGTTCCAGGTGGTCGCGCGGGAGCCGCAGCATCCCATCATGCGCGGCCTGCCGCCCGTCTGGATGCACGCGCCCGACGAGTTGTACGACTCAATGCGCGGGCCCGGCGAGAACATGACCGTGCTAGCCACCGCCTACTCCGACCCAAAGAACAAGGGAACCGGACACGACGAGCCCATGGTGATGGTGGTGCGCTTCGGCAAGGGCCGCGTCTTTCACACCACCATGGGCCACGATGCGGCTGCCATGAGCTGCGTGGGATTCATCACGCTGCTGCAGCGCGGCACCGAATGGGCCGCGACAGGGCGCGTCACGCAGAAGGTCCCCGCAAACTTCCCCACCGTAAACAGCGTGATTTACCGCGTGGACATTGCGTCGATGGACCCGGCGTTTCTCCATGGCGCTTCGCCGATTGTGGCTCATCCGGCGACAAAGTAGTCCTCGGCGCCCACTGCTTCGAGGCCTGCTTTCAGCGCGCGGTGACAACTTTTCAAATTCCACAGGCTTCCGACAGATTCTCGGCAGCGTCTCAAATGCGGCGTACTATGTTCGGCAGGCTTGCCACGCTGCTCAGGAGCCGCTCCCATGGATGCTCTCGACCGCCTCTTCGTTGAAACACGCGGCATTGATTGGCTCATCCTGATTGTGGACTTCTTCATCCTGGTGGCCATCTTGTGGCTTGAGCTGCCGGACTGGCTCCACAAGCGCCGGGCAGAAAAGAATGCCCGGGCCCTTGCTCCATTGATGGATCGCGGCCGTCAACTGCAATCTTCCGTCCCAAACCAGATGTCCAACCCCGGCCCCGAGTTGATGAAGTGGGTTGAAGACGTGAAGCAGTGGAGCGCGGAGACCGAGGTGTTCCTTGCGCCCCGCTCCGCAAAAGCCGCAGTTGCATTTACCCACGTCATCAGCGCCAGTTCGGCTGATCGCAAAGTGCACAAGCCGGACGGCAGCTCGTTCCGCCTCACAGGTCGTTTTGGCGACCTGTTTCAGGTCCTCCAGGTGCAGCTCGACAATCTGCAAAAAATCATGGAGAACCCCGAAGGGTACTTTTAAGGCCGCCGTCCCTGCCTGCGCAAAAGTGGCTTGCGCCCACCATCGGTCAGCCTCCGTCATTTCTTCGAGTACACTTGAATTCCATCGCTGCTGTGATAAGCATCACAGCCGACGGTTCATCGCTGGCTGAGACTGTTTGAGTCGCCGCGTCCCCGCTGAGGGTCATTCCCTGCGGCCATATCAAGGAGGGTCTGTGCCTTTGAAACTGACGGTTAACAACCAGACCATGCAGGTGGATGCTGCGCCCGACACGCCTCTGCTATGGGTTCTGCGCGAGCACCTGGACCTGAAAGGCGCCAAGTTCGGCTGCGGCGTGGGCTCCTGCGGCGCGTGCACGGTGATTGTCGACGGCCGAGCCATCCGCTCCTGCATTACGCACGTGGGCGACGTGGCAGGGTCCAAAATTACCACGCTGGAAGGCCTTTCGGCAGACGGCACGCACCCGGTGCAAAAGGCCTGGGATGAAATCGACGTGCCCCAGTGCGGCTACTGCCAGAGCGGCCAGATGATGAGCGCCGTGGCCCTGCTGGAACACACACCCAAGCCCACCGACGCGCAGATCGACACCGCCATGAACGGCAACTTGTGCCGCTGCGGCACGTATGCGCGCATCCGCGAAGCCATTCACCGGGCCGCCGGGCAAATGACCCCGGCGCTGCGCGACTAGCCCATTCAGGAGGGATTCCCCGTGCCATTGAACCGGCGGCATTTTCTGCAATTGAGCGCTCTGGCGGGCGGCGGCCTGGCGCTGAGCCTTTATGATCAACCGCTCGCGCGCGCCCTTGGCGGACAGCCCGGGCAGCAGCGCCCGCCCGCGCTCTCTCCCCGCGCCTTCATCCAGATTGATCGCACCGGCAAAGTCACGATTCAAGCCAAGAACCCTGAGGTTGGCCAGGGCGTGCGCACCATGCTGCCCATGCTCATCGCCGAAGAGCTGGACGTCGAATGGAGCCAGGTGCACGTCGAGCAGGCCAGCCTGGACGAGGCCGCCTACGGAGCGCAGTTTGCCGGCGGCTCCATGTCCACGCCGCTCAACTGGGAACCCTTGCGCCATGTGGGCGCTGCCGGCCGCCAGCTCATGATTACGGCCGCCGCGCATCGCTGGGGCGTGCCGGAGTCAGAATGTTCCACCGCAGCCGGACGCGTGCTCCATGCCGCCAGCCAGCGCTCGCTGGGCTATGGCGAGCTGGCCGACGACGCCGCTGCGCTGCCCGTGCCGGATTCCGCCTCCTTGCAGATGAAGGACCCGAAGAGCTACAAGATCATCGGCAAATTCACCACCGGCGTGGATAATCCAGCGCTGCTCACCGGCAAGCCCCTGTTCGGCATCGATGTCGCGCTACCCGGAATGTTGCATGCCGTCTATCAGAAGTGCCCCGTTTTTGCGGGCAAGGTAAAAAGCGCCAACCTCGACCAGATCAAGACCATGCCCGGCGTGCGCCACGCCTTCATCGTCGAGGGCACCGTGCGCCCCGCCGCAGTGGTGCAGTCCGACCCAGGCCTCGAGCCTGGCATTGCCATTGTCGCGGATACATGGTGGCAGGCCCAGGCCGCGCGCAAAGCAATGAAAGTGGAGTGGAACACCGCCGCGGGTTCGCCCAACGCACCCGCGCAAAGCAGCAAGGGATTCGACGAAAAGGCCGCGCAACTGCTCAAGCAGCCGCCCGGCCACACGCTGCGCACCTACGGCGACTTGGATGCGGCCTTCAAGTCCGCTGCAAAAACGGTGGAAGCAACCTACGCCTATCCTTTCCTCGTCCACGGCGCATTGGAGCCGCAGAACACCACCGCCCGCTTCGAGAACGGCAAGCTTGAAGTCTGGACCACAAGCCAGGCGCCCGGCGGCGGACGCCGTCTCGTCGCCCGCGAGCTCGGCATCGCTGAAGGTGACATCACCGTCCACATGACGCGCACCGGTGGCGGTTTTGGCCGCCGGCTGATGAACGACTACATGCTCGAAGCCGCGTGGATTGCGCGCGAAGTCAAGACTCCCGTGCAGTTGCTCTGGTCGCGCGAGGACGATTTCGCCCACGACGCCTATCGCCCCGCCGGCTGGCACGGCTTCAAGGCGGGCCTCGACGCGCAGGGCCGCGTGGTTGCCTGGCGGCAGCACATGGTCACCTTTGGCGAGGGCGAACACGCAGCGCCTTCGGCAGGCATCGGCGGGGATGAATTCCCATCCGGCCGCGTGCCCAACTACTTCATCGGCCACACAGCCATGCCGCTGTGGCTGCGCACCGGCCCCATGCGCGCTCCGGGAGCCAACGCAATTGCCTTCGTCGGCCAGTCGTTTCTTGACGAAGTAGCATTTGCCGCCGGGCGCGATCCGCTGGATCTCCAGCTTGAATTGCTCGCGGCAACGCCAGTGCCCATGCCCAACGCGGAGCCCGCCCGCCCCGGCGGTTACGTCTTCCGTCCCGAGCGACTTGCCGGAGTCCTGCAGCAGGTGGCCGAGGAGTCCGGCTGGCGCAGTCGCAAGCAGCAGAAGGGCACAGGCATGGGCATCGCCGCCTACGCATGCCACTTGGGCTACTGCGCTGAAGTCGCGGAGGTCACCGTGGATTCCGCAAATCGCGTCCGCGTCAACAAAGTCTGGGCCGTAACCGACGTGGGCCATCAGATCATCAATCCCTCCGGCGCGCGCGCGCAGGTCGAGGGCGCAATCATTGAAGGCATGGGACACACTGCGCTCGAAGTCACCATGGCCGGCGGCCAAATGGAGCAGAGCAACTATCCGCAATACCGTCTGCCCCGCATCCGGCAAACCCCGGAAATGCACATCTCCTGGCGCATCACCCCCAACCCGCCCACCGGCCTTGGCGAACCGGCGCTGCCTCCGGTCATTCCGGCCATCTGCAACGCCATATTTGCCGCAACTGGCAAGCGCGTCCGCACGCTGCCGCTGACGGGCAGCGGATTCAGCCTCGCCTGATCCCTCCGCCGCCGGAGCCGCACACCGCGACTCCGGCGCACGGCGGAACGTCATCCTCGTACATTGGACAATCTCTCTGCCCGGCCTCAC
>JAJYBT010000028.1 GCA_021778875.1 Acidobacteriota bacterium
AAGTTCATCCAGCAGCTCTGGCCGGATCAGGCCACCTACAAGCGCGAGGAGCAGCGCCGGTTTGAGATTCTGGTGGCGCACTGGGATCTGCCCGTCACCGACATCACACCGGAGCAGTAACTGCGCTCACGCACTCCGCAGCCGCCACAGCCGCACCAGGTCTGCGGCGGCCTGTGGCCACTCCGGAAACTGAAACGCAAACCCGGCCTGCAGCAGCCGCGCCGGTGCCACGCGGCGGCTCTTCAGCACCAGCTCCGTCTCCGTGCGCAGCAGCAACGCCGCAATCTCCAGCAACGGAGCCGGCACCGGCACGCCGTTCGGCACGTCCCACGCCTCGCGCAGCGCGGCCATAAACTCGCGGTTCGGCACCGCATGCGGAGCGGCCACGTTGAACACGCCCTCCAGGTCCGTGCGCAGCATCAGAAAGTGCACGGCCCGCGCAAAATCCGCTTCATGAATCCACGAGACGAACTGCCGTCCGTTGCCCTGCGTTCCGCCCAGGCTCAGGCGCACCATGTTTGAGAGTGTGGCAAACGCATTGCCCGGCACGGGGCTCAGCGTCAGCGCCATGCGCAGCGCCACCTTGCGCGTGCGCGGCGTGGACGTTTCAAAAAATGCGGCCTCCCAGTCCTTCGCCATGCGCGCCGCAAAGTGCCATCCACGCGGCACATCCGTCTCGTTGCCGCCCAGTTGCCCCGTCGCCTCGTCCATCGCGCGGTCCTGCGCGTGGCGATAGATGTTCGCCGTGGATGCATTCAGCCACACGCGCGGAGGTTCGGCCAGGTTCGCAACCACCGCGTTCAGCAGCCGCGTTGTTCCAATGCGCGACGCATAGATCTCTCGCCGATTGGCTTCCGTATAGCGGCAATTCATGCTGCGCCCGGCCACATGAATGCAGACGTCTGCGCCCTCCAGATGCTCGGTCCACGGGCCAATGTGCGCGCCGTCCCAATGCACCGTTTGCCACGGAGCCGTGTACGGCAGCCGCGTCAGCACCGTTACATGATGTCCGCATTGCTGAAAATAATGCGCCAGCATGCGGCCCACCTGTCCGCTGCCGCCGGGTAGCACAACGCGCAGCGGGCGCGGCGACAGAGATACAGATTCCATGAACCTAGCGTAAAGCCTGCCTCAGGGATGAGGCGGGGGAGGGAACGGATACCCGGCAAACATTCTGCGGCGGCGATACCCGCGCACGGCGCTGACGATGGCCACCAGAATCAGGCCCACAATCGTCAGCGGAATCAGCAGCAGCCACGCCGGCTGCACCACACGATTCCCGGCAATCGAGGCGGAGTCTGCCGCGTGCAGGCTGCCGAAGATCGCCACCACGTCATTGCCCACCGTCACGTTCTCGCCCAGGTGTACGCTGCCCACCATGCTCACCAGGTCATGCCCGATCGACGTGTTGTCCGCCGCGCGCACGCTGCCGAAAAAGTTTACAATGTCGTGATTCGCATGGCCGTTGATGCGCACATTGCCGAAAAAGACAACGATGTCGTGATCGACCGTGCCCTCCACCTGCACGCTGCAGAAGAAGCACACCGCATCGTGAATCGACTCTCCCGGCGAGACGCGGATCGTGCTGCCGAACTGAACTTCATCGCGGGCCGCGTGGGCGGAGATGGACATGCAGGCGCAGGCCGCGAACAGGAGACAACTGGCGAGAATGCGTGTGAGTTTCATAGTTCCTCATCCCGCTGTACGCATCGACCTTGCGAATAGTTCCGGCCAGATTGCACGAGCCGGGTCACAGCCCGGGTCACAGCGAGGTACGGCCAATAGTGTACGCTTTCCGCCGTGCTACGATTGCAGGCCGATCCGCTCGGGCGTCAGCGCCTCTGTCCAGTCCACGGGTGAGTCCACCAGAATGTCCGGCGGCACGGCCTGCAGCGTCTCCGGAGACAGGCCAAAGGTACAGCCCAGTGCCCAGGCTCCTGCATTGCGCGCCGTCTGCACGTCCACCTGGCTATCGCCAATCATGATCGTCTCGTCCGGGCGCGCGCCAGCCTCCTGCATCAGCGCATACAGGCCCTCCGGGTCGGGCTTCTTGGTGGAAAAGCTGTTGCCGCCGTAGATGTTCAGGAAGTAGGGCGCCAGTCCCAGCGCCTCGCAGATTGCCTTGGCCGGGCGCACAGGCTTGTTCGTCAGCACAGCCATGGAGCGGGCCGTCGCGCCGGGCTGGTCGTGCACCGTGCGCAGTGCGCCCAGCGCCTCCAGCACGCCCTCATACGCGTACGTGTAGTCCAGTTTGTGTTCGCGATAGTAGTCCAGAAAGTACGCATGCGCTTGCGCAAGAAACGCCTCATCCACATGTGCGCCGTTTCCGGCCACCAGCGCCCGGCGCACCAGCATCAGCGCGCCATTGCCGATAAAGCCCGCAATCTCCGCATCCGGCAAAGTCGGGCGGCCAAAATGGACCAGCGTGGCATTCACGCTGTTGCAAAGGTCCTGCGCAGAGTCGATCAGCGTGCCGTCCAGGTCAAAGACAAGCAGCTTCAAAGAGTCGACAGGCACAGGGCGAAGAACACGAATCATGCTTCCAGTTTAAAGCGACGGAAGCCATTCCGCGACCGCGTGCCCGGCCCGTGGTCGCGGCCCCGCTCAGCGGCAGGCTTTGTTCTGTGCTTCCGGTATGGCAAAAAACGTGATGCTCTCCGCCGCCAGCGCAGCGTTGCCCGCGTGTTCCGGCGCTCCCGCCATGGCAGGCAGATCGCCACCCGCCGTCAGCTTCAGCTCGGCTCCGTTCAGCTTCACCGTCGAGTCCATCAGATTGTCTGCCGTCAGGCTGTAACGCTCGGCACTGGCGGGCAGCGCCAGCTCGCGCGCCGCCGTACGGCTTGCGTTAATGGCCAGCACCGCAACGCCTCCCGCATGTCCGCGCAGGCAGTGCGCATACACGTAGAGGTCCGGCGTTGTGGCGGCGCCGGCATCCAGCACCTTGGTCCCCATCAGCCTGCGCCACAGCACGGCGCTCCAGTAGTTCGGCCGGGGCGTCATCGTCTCACCGTTGATCAGCGCGTAGTCGCTGGAGGCAAGCGTATTGTGCATCACCACCTTCACGCCCTTCCTGGCCAGCGTGCCCAGCTGGTTCAGATAGCGGAAGGAGTCCATGAAATCGGATGCCCACGGATTTCCTCCGCAGGCCGCCTCGCCCGTCTCCGTCAGCCACATCGGTTTGCCCGGTTCAAAGCGGTCGCGCAGCGCAGCGTAAAAAGCCTCATCACGATCCGTGCGGAAGAGCCACTCCTCTGCCAGCGCTTCCTCGGGCGATGTCTGCGAAGCTGGTCCTAGCATCGTGCAGCGCTTTGAAACGGCTCCATAAAAGTGGTACGAGAAGGCGTCCAACCCCGGACCTTCCGCCTTCAGCATGTCCTCCGAGTGGAGCATCTGCGCGTTTGGGAAGCCCGCGGACAGCGCGCCCACTTCGGCCACGGAACTCGGTCCCAGCACAATCATCTTCGGCGCGGCCTTCTTCACAAAGGCATCAAAGACGCGAAAATCGCGTCCGTACGCCGCCGCGTCATAGCCCTGCGGAGCGCCGCCCATCGAGGCGAATGTCGGCTCGTTGAACATCTCCGCTGCGGCAATGCTGCCTCCGATGCTCTTCGTGTATTGCAGCAGCTTGGTGGCCTCCACCGGAGTCCACACGCCATTCGCATCCCGCACGCCTGCGCTGATGGCAAATGAGCTGACAACCTGCGCGTTCACCGCGCGCGCAAAGTCGATTACGCCGCGCCACTCCTGCCGCGTCAGCACGCCGTTGAATCCCTTGGGTGGCGTGGCCGGAGCTGGCGCATCGGAGTCCTGAAAATATGTCGAGTTGGCCCACGTGCCACTCACACGCACATACGCCGGCCCTAGTGCCGCTGCCATCTTGCGCAGCCGTGCGTTGCCCAGGTCAATGGGAGGACGATAACGAAAGGCCGTGGCCGCCAGTCCGCCCGGATTCGCTTGCGCAGCGTGCGCCGGATCCTCGGTCTTCGCATCGTAGGGCGCCCAGAACCGTCCGCCGGTCACTTCCACCATCTCAATGTTGTAGGACTGATACCGCTCACTCACCGTGCCCACGACGGGCATCGTTGCAGGCGAAAGCTTGACTGCCTGCGCCCTGGCCGCCGATGGCGCAACCAATACGATGGCAAGTGTGAGCAGCGCAGTGCTCACGCGAAAGGGATTCGCAACAGATTGCGTCATGGCAACTCCGCACAAACAGAACTCTCCGCACCCGGTTACACCTGGCGCGAAGGCATGCAGCAGGATTTAGTCCAACACTGTAGTTGGTGCGTGTTGTCCCATGCAAATGCGGAGATGCGGAGCGGGGAAGTGCAAACACAAAAAGTGGCGAGGCTCGCCCTTGGTATCGCACAAGCCTCGCCGAGGAGGACTCAGTGAATGCGAATGTCGCCGGAGCCCGTCTGAATGCGTACCGTCGGGCCGCCACCGTTGATCTTGCCGATCACGTGATGACGGCTTGAAGATCCCTGCGTCACCATTTCGCGATCCGAATGAATGTTGCCCGAGCCCGTCGATGCATCCAGCAGAAAGCCCGTATTTCCCGGCGTCATCTCCACGCTTCCTGAGCCGGTTTCCAGATGCCACGAATTGATCGGCGATCCGCTCACCCGGATGTCGCCGGAGCCCGTTCCTGCGCGCAGGCTGCCGTGCACGTTGCGCAGCTCAATCTTCCCTGAGCCGGTCTGTGCCTTCACATCGCCTTCACCCGTCTGCTCGGCCACAATATCGCCCGATCCCGTGTTCACCATAAAGCTGCCGTGCAGCCCGGTTGCCTCAATGCTTCCGGACCCAGTGGAGAGCTTCGCATTATCGCCAACGCCGTCATCGTGGATGTCGCCCGAGCCCGAGCTGGTCTCCAGAAACGCATCAGCGGGCGCCTGAACCTCATAGTCGATGCTGATGTTGTGCAGATTCATGCGGCGCATCCCAACGCGAATAATGTTCCCCGTCTGCTCAATCGGCGGATTGGATGCAATTGCCCGCACATCCGCGTCATTCGCGCCCCAGTGCGAGCGCACATGCCCCACAATGTGCACCTGATTGCCCGCTCCGCGCGACAGATGAATGCTGCCCGCGCCCGTCGCCACGTGCAGTTCCACGCGTCCGTTTACCTGCATCGTGCGTTCAAACGTGGCGTCTGCCGCCAGCGCCGGGATGGCAGCAATCGCCAGTGCCATAGCTGCCAGAATGAAATGTCTCATAGCGTTCCTCAATTCGGGTTCACAGCCCCAGTCTTCTACCTTTACATCTGCTTCGCTTACTGTTGCAGCACAACCTCGTCGCCTTCTTTCAGCCCGCTCACAACCTCTGTCACCGATCCGTTCGACAGGCCCACCTTGATCGGAACCTTGCGCGTGCCTTCCTTCTGGTTGCGATCCGGCACGTCTACAAAGGCGTTCTTCTGGTTGTCATAGCTCACCGCATTCTCCGGCACGGTCAGCACGCCCTTGTGCTCATCCAGCAGGATCTCCGCGTTCGCCGTCATATTGGCCTTCAACTCTCCGCCGGGATTGTCAATCGAGACGCGCACCTCAAACGTGGTCACGTTGTCCTTCTCCACGCCAAGCGGCGCAATCTTGGTCACCTTGCCGTGAAACACGCGGTCGCGGAAGCTCTCCACCTTGATGCGCGCAGCCTGGCCCATGTACACGTGCGCAATGTCGGCCTCGTCCACCTTGCCCTGCACATACACCTGCGTGGTGTCGCCCTCCGTCATCACCAGCGTGGCCGTCGAGCCCAGCACCAGGATCGAGCTCACCGCGTCGCCAATCTCCACATCGCGCGACAGGATCACGCCGTCCATCGGCGCAACAATCGTGGTGTAGCTCAGCTGTTCTTCCAGTTGCTTCAGGCTTGCCTGGCTCTGCATCACCTCGGCGCGCGCCTGCTTCAGCTTGGCCATGTCCACGCCAATCTGCGCGTGGGCCGCGTCGCGCTTGTTCAGCGCGGCCAGGTAGGCGCGGTTGGCATCGTCCAGCGCCTGCTGGCTTACCACGCCCTCGGTCGCCATCTGCTTGTTGCGGTCCAGCGTGGCCTTGTACATCGGCAGGTCGGGCGCGGCCGCGTTCACCTTGTCCTGCTCAATGTTCGCCAGATACGTGGCCACGTTGGCCTCTGCCGCCGCCAGTTGCGCCCGCTGCGCCTCCACCTGCGCCAGAATCTCCTGCTGGTCAAGCTGCGCCAGCGGCTGGCCCTTGCGCACGCGGTTGTTGATGTCCACGTACAGCTTCTCCACAATGCCTGAGGCCTTGGACTTCACCTCAACCTTGGTAATCGGCTGAATCTTGCCCGTGGCAACCACTGAGCGCGCCACGTCTCCGCGCGTCGCCTTGGCAATGCGATTCGGATCGATCTGCGTGCCTTTCACCAGCCGCGCCGCCATAATGCCAAGCACCACCACAACAAGGACTGCGGCAATGCCCAGCCATACCCAGAACTTCTTTCCTTTTCGCGCAGCCATCTGGCACCTCCCGGATTATGCAGGGAGAACGTGCTCCCGGCGGGTTGCAGGAATCAAGGGATCAGGCCAACTCGTAACGTGGATTGCACTCCACGCAACCGACTCGCGGTGCCGGCTATCCCACTCCGTCATCAACCACTGCATGCCCATACGCAGCCATCTGCCGGTTGGTTCCCGCAACTTGTGCTCAGCCCGATCCTCCGTTCCAACCAGCCCCCAGCCTCGTCCGAGCAAACTCAAGGAGTGCTATGCTCACAGGCGAGATGCACGGATTCTCGTTGCTGCAATTTGTCGCTGTCGCCCTGCTTATTCTGGCCAACGCATTCTTTGTGGCGGCGGAGTTTGCCCTGGTCAGCGTGCGCGACACGCGCATCGAACAGTTGATGGCCGCCGGAATTCCCGGTGCCCGGGCCGTGCGCCGTCTCCAGCTCGAACTGGACGACTTTCTGCCCGCCGTGCAACTGGGTGTTACGCTCTGTTCCCTTGCGCTGGGCTGGTTGGGAGAGCCGCTGGCCGCCAGAGTTTTCCTGAACTGGATGCAACTGTTACCGCAGGTGCCTGCCCACGCGCAAATCTATGCGCATCTGGCCGCAGTGGCTCTCAGCTTCTGCTGCATCACTTACTTTGACGTCGTCATCGGCGAACTGGTACCCAAGTCGCTGGCGTTGCGCCGGGCTGAGGCTCTGGCCGTGGCCGTGGCGCGGCCCATGCTCCTCTTCATGAAGCTTGCCCGGCCTGCCGTCCGCCTGCTTCGCAACTCCGCCGCGCTCGTGCTGCGCGGCTTCGATGTGCCCATGAGCGAGCGTGCCGCGGTGCACTCCCCTGAGGAGTTGAAGCTGATTGCCACCGCCGCCCGGCGTATGGGCGCGCTGCCGCGCTTCCAGGAGACGCTGGTCCACCGTGCCCTCGAACTGGACGACGTTCCCATTCGTGAGATCATGACGCCGCGACAAAAGATCTTCGCCCTGCCTTCGGACATGCCCATTGAAGAGGCCAGCGCCCGCGTCATCGAGCACATGCACTCCCGCGTCCCCGTCTACGACGAGACCCGCGGCCCCGAGCACATTGTGGGCGTCATCTATTCCAAAGATCTGTCGCGGCTTATGTATTTCCGCCCGCGCTCTCACCCGCTCAGGCAGGAGGGCGCACGGCCCTCCGCTGACTCCCGCGAGAGCGCTGCTCCCCGTCCGTACCCGGCTACTTTTGTCGATCTCCGCGTACGGCAGGTGATGCGCGATATCCTCGTCGTGCCCGAGACCAAGACCGTCCTCGATCTGATTCGCGACTTCCAGAAGCGGCGGCGCCAGATGGCGATTGTGGTCGACGAATACGGCTCCACGGTGGGCCTGGTCTCCGCAGAGGACGCAATTGAGCAACTCACCGGTGAACTGGAGGACGAGTTCGACAACCCTGCGCAGCCGGTGCTCTCCGCAGTCGCCGGGGTCCTGCTCATGGACGGCGGCGTGAACCTGCGCGACCTGGAGACCCAGATGCAATGGCGGCTGCCGCGCGACGGCGGCGTGGAAACCCTGGCCGGCTTTCTGCTCATGCGGCTCGGATTTATCCCCAAAGGCGGAGAAAGCATCGTCTTTGAGGGCCGCCGGATCACGGTTATGGAGATGGAGGGCCATCGCATCAGCAAGGTGCGCGTGGAACCGCTGGAGGAAGATCCGGACGACACAAACGGCCAGCCCGACCGCCAGTCAGCATAGGGGTCGGATAGCCGCCCGGAGGTGCTTCCAAAGGCCGGTTTGTGAGGCTAAATCCGGCCTCGGCCGCCACCCTCCGCACAAAGAGAATCTTGCTGGTTATTGCCTCGTCAGGTATCGCACCCCGAGAAATTTGTCGTCCTCCTCCCTGTCCGCAGGTCATTTTCTATCAGGCATTTAATAAGTTACTAAACTAAAGTAACGTAGCGTGCATTACCCTTGAAATGCTGAACTTATGGGTATCCGGCACGCTGAAACAGCAGGCATCCAAGGTGCAGAAAGAAAACTGCTTCTTGTCTGTATTTTCAGCCGTGCTAGACTACGCCCCTAGATAGCGCTTCAAGAGAGAGGAAGCATGAGACAGGACGTTTACCGTGCCGCTTATCAAGAGGCCAATGCCGAACTGAACGAGATCATGGGAAAGTTCGAGCAGTTGCGCCAGAAAAAAGAGCGCGTCGAGAAGATGATCGAGATGCTTAAGTCCATGGCTGGCATCGACATCACATCCCCCGCCTCGATCCCCCAGTCTCCGGAACGTACTCCTGATCCGCTTCCGCAATTCTCCATGCCTCCGCAGCCCGCACCGCCGATTCAGCAGATGGCGGATGCCCCTGTATTTGCCATGCAGGCGGCGGAAGTTTCCGTGCCGGAGCAGCCCGCAGAGAGGATGACAGAGCCATCCTCCGACCCGTTTCAGCGGCGCATTGACAGCGCCCTCGGACTCGCAGGCGGATACCGGGAATCACGGGAGTTTGGCCGCCGGTTCACTGGCGGACTCCAGCGCGGTTAACCCGGAGCGGCAGCCCCAGCAGGACAATGATGACCTTCTTGCCCCCTCGGCACCTTCCGGGTTGAGGGGGACTTGGTCCAGAATCTTCGGCCGCAAGACGGCGGAAAACGACTGACCACTCTCCCGTTTGATTTCCCTCTTTCCCGCCCAGGCTTTATGGTGGAAGCCAGCCCATGAAGCAGATTCTCACCCGACTTGTTCTTACTCTGCCCGTCGTCTGGCTGGTGGTGTCGCTGGTCTTTCTGCTCATTCATCTGGTGCCCGGTGATCCCATTGTCCAGATGCTGGGCGAGGGCGCAACTCCGGCAGACATCGGCGCGCTGCGCCACGAGTACGGGCTGGACCAGCCTCTGTGGGCCCAGTATCTGCACTACTGGGGCGGCGTCTTTCACGGAGATCTGGGCAGTTCCATCCGCCTGCATGACACGGTCGCGCATCTCATCGTGGCGCGTTACCCCTACACGCTGGCGCTCACCCTTGCTGCGCTGGTGTGGGCGCTGGCGCTGGCCGTGCCGGCGGGGATTCTGGCGGCGGTTCGGCGCGGCCGCTGGCTCGATCAGGGCCTGTCCGTCGTCAGTCTCTTCGGTCTCTCAGTTCCCGGGCTTGCCCTGGGGCCGGTTCTCATTCTCGTCTTTTCCATCCTGCTGGGCTGGCTGCCGGTCTCCGGAGCCAGCGCCGGGGGCATGCGCGGCGGCATCGACTGGCGCTATCTGATTCTGCCCTCCGTGGCGATGGGGGCTTCGCTGGCGGCGATTCTCACCCGTATGGTTCGCACCGCCATGCTGGAGGAACTCGGGCAGGACTACATTCGCACGGCCCGCGCCAAAGGGCTCAGCGAGACGGCCGTCGTCTATCGCCATGCGCTGCCCAACGCGCTGGTGCCCATCATTACGGTGGTGGGCTTGCAATTTGGCGCCCTGCTGGCCGGCGCCATTGTGACGGAGACCATCTTCAGCTGGCCGGGCCTGGGGCGGCTGGTCGTCAGCGCCATCTCCAACCGCGACTACGCTCTGGTGCAGGGTTGCCTGTTATCCATCGGCTTGACCTATGTGTTGGTCAACCTGCTCACAGACCTGGTGTATCGCTGGGTCAATCCCCGTATGCGGTAGCTGCGCCGCTCAGGGCAACGCCAGGCCAAGGTCGCGAATCTCCGCATCCAGCGTGCCGTCTGGGTGGATGGTCAACAGGCCCAGAGTCACGGGCAACTCAAAGCGGCGCGGCCCGCACGAACCGGGATTGAAGTAGAGCACGCCCTTGCGTCTCTCCACCTGGGGCCGGTGGGAGTGGCCGTAGAGCACCGCGGAGAACTTCGCCGCAGCCGGGTCCAGGTGCAGTGTGCTCAGGTCGTGGAGCAGGTAGACGTAGCAGCCCTCGAAGAGCAGCACATCGGTCTCCGGCAGTTGGCTGCATGCGCCCGTGCGGTCAATGTTGCCACGCACGGCGTGCACTGGAGCCAGTTCTTCAAGCGCTTTCAGAATCGAAATCTTGCCCACATCGCCAAGATGCAGAATCTGCTCCACGCCATCGAGAGCGGGCAACACCTCGGGGCGAAGCAGTCCATGCGTGTCGCTCACTACGCCAATCTTCATCTACAGGCCCAGCTCCAGGCGCGTGCGCGGGTCAAGCTCGTCGCGCAGGGCATCGCCCAGAAAGTTGAATCCGAGCACCGCTCCGGCCACCGCAGCGGCAGGGAAGAGCACCAGGTGCGGCGAGTCAAACAGGTGCAGGCGGGCGTCGTTCAGCATGGCGCCCCAACTGGGAGCGGGTGCAGGAATGCCCAGGCCCAGAAACGAGAGCGTCGCTTCGGCAAGGATCACTCCAGCCATACCGATGGCGGCCTGCACCAGTATGGGCTGCACAATGTTGGGCAGGATGTGCCGGAAGAAGATGCGCAGGCCTCCTGCTCCCAAGGCGCGGGCAGCGTCTACATATTCGCGGTCGCGCACAGACATCACCTGCGCACGAACCAGCCG
>JAJYBT010000029.1:0-7853 GCA_021778875.1 Acidobacteriota bacterium
CGACCAGCTCGGACAGCTCCTCATCAACCTCATCCGCTACTGCGTCGCAGCCGCCTTCAGCGCCCGCGAAGAATCCATCGTCAAGGCCGTCGCCGCCAAACAGCCGCCCGCGCCCGGCCACGTCGCCCTCGCGCCCTCCGTCACCATCCACGCCAAGCCACACGACGGATTCCTCTCCATCACCGTCCGCGACAACGGCCCCGGACTCATCAACTCCGGCAACCTCTTCGTGCCCTTCTACACCACCAAAAAGGCCGGCAGCATCACCGTGGAAGCAACCTCGCCCGATCTCGCATCGGCGCGCGTCACCATTGCGACAGATTCTGTGCCGCTTCGTCCGCAAGTGGCGGAATGGCAGCGCGAGGCGCCCAAGGGACAAGGCGTCACCGGGTTGTGGAGACCGGTCCCGACCGGCGATGAGCCTGCACTCCTTGCCTTCGTCGGTGGCTCCTCGATGCTGTTCTCATTGCATCAGGACGGGGGCAAGCTGACAGGAACCGCAGAAGGCGGCAGCGTAGGTTTCTTTGGAGGCGCAGATGTGCCGAATCCTATCGAGGAGGGATCGATTCAGGGCAATCGCATCTCTTTCAAAGCTGGAACAAACTCGTTTACCGGCACTGTCAACGGAGATCGGATTGAACTGGAGCGGTCTGTCAATATCGGCTTTACGCTTCCCAAGCCAGTACCAGAGGCGGCAAACCGGCCTGCAGTAGGACCGCCTCCCGACGGATCGGATCCCTCGTTTGGCGCCTTCAGACGCATGCCGGCAAGCATCCCCGTCATTCTGCATCGCGTGGATCGATAAGCAGACGCAGCGAAGGCAGCCTCTGCGGGTCGAAAGGCCCGCAGCGTCTGCCGCAGTGCGAATACCTGAGCAATGTGCTTACCCGGTCACGCGGAGCAGCATTTTCAGCGTGTCGCCGGGGGCTGTCGTCATGTGCTCAAACGCCTGCTGGCCCTCTTCCAGCCGCATCTCCCGCATCCAGGGGGTCAGGTCGATTTCGCTCGCGCGCAGCAACGCCAGCGAGCGCTCAAAGTCCACAGGCGTGTAGGCAAACGACATCGCCACGCGGTGTTCCTTGCGAATGCTGGTCACAAAGTCAATCTCGCTGCGTTCGTTGTTCATGCCCAGCAGCACCACCAGGCCGCCGGGCCGGCACAGGTCAAATGCGGCCTGGCGCGCGGCGGCAGACCCTGAGGCATCCAGCACCAGGTCAAGCCCGTGACCCGCAAAGCGCCGCGCATCCTCGCGGCCTTCTTCGCTGGAGACATTCACCGCCAGCGTCGCGCCCATCCTGCGAGAAACCTCGAGACGCACATCGCTCACGTCCTGAACAAGCACCTCGCGCACGCCGAGCCGCAGCGCAGTCAGCAGCGCCAGAGACCCCATCGTGCCTCCGCCCACGATTCCCATGCGGAAAAACGGCAGTGGCCCAGCAATGCGGAACAGGTGCACGATATTGGCCAGCGGCTCGGTCATCACCGCGCATGCGTCGCTCATGTCTTCGGGAATCTCATACACCTGCCTTGCAGGAAGCGCGACAAACTCGGCGTAACATCCCGCCGTGCGGTCCATGCCCAGCAGCCGCCAACTGGAGCACAGATTCTGCGCCCCGCTCAGGCAGGCTGTGCAGCGGCCGCAATTGATTAGTGGATTCGCCACCACGCGCTTGCCGTCCGTCGTGCGGCCCACAATTTCGTGCCCCATCACAATCGGCGGAATCCGACGCCGGCTGTGGCCCAGGAATCCTGACATATCCGAGCCGCAGATGCCCGCGGCGGCTACGGCAATCTCGATCTCGCCCTCTGCGGGAACCGGCCGCGGCCAATCTTCCATCACCAGTTGTCGTGGCGCGGTGTAAACCAAAGCACGCATTCGTCTCTCCTTGATCGACGCAGCCACTGTACTTTGACTGCTTCGTCTTCCCTGCTCAAGCCTGCGTTCTGCGGTCACGCCGCAGTGACGCTTCCACAGTCCCCATCACATCACACTCCGCGCACAGGTGGCGATTGCCACCGTTTCACCGTTGAATGTATTCTTGCTCCGCAACAAGGTAGACCAAAAATGACTTCCCTTCCGCCTGATGCATCACACGTGCAAAACAAGTATCGCGCCGACCATGTCGGCAGCCTCCTGCGCCCGGCTGAACTGCTGGAAGCGCGCCGCGCTCATCTGCCCGCTGACCAGCTTCGCGCTCTCGAAGACCTCCATATCGCGCGCGTGCTCGCAAAGCAGAAGGAAATCGGCCTGGGCATCTTCACCGATGGCGAGCTGCGCCGCAGCAACTTCATGAGCGACTTTACCGACGCGGTGGAGGGATTCGACTTGGGCGACGCCGTGCAACGCCACTGGGACGACGACCCGAAGGCCGCGCCGGAGAAGCCTGCCGCCGTAAGCAGCATCACGGGAATCGTGAACGCGCCGTTGAAGCAGCAGCAGCCGCTCACCGGCCACGAGCTGCCCTATCTGCGCCAGCACGCTCCGGGGCACATCAAGATGACGTTGCCCAGCGCAACGCAATTCCCTGCAATCTCATTCAAATATGGCGTAACAGACGCTGTGTATCGCGATCCATTTGCCCTGCTCGATGCAGTCACCGCGATCATGACCGCGGACCTGAAAGTTCTGGCGGGCAGCGGCGTGTCTTATCTGCAGATCGATGCGCCGCGCTACAGCTATTTCCTCGATCCGAAGTGGTGCAACTGGATGCAGAATGAAATGCGCGTGGACACGGACGCCATGCTGACGGCGTCGCTGCGCGCCGACAATGCATGCTTTGCCGCCGCACGCCAACCGGGCGTCACCCCCGCCATTCATCTGTGCCGTGGAAACAATCGCAGCCACTGGTACGCGGAAGGCGGCTATGAAGCAATAGCCGAACGGCTGTTTCATGAGCTTGCCGTGGATCGCTTCCTGCTGGAATACGACGATGAGCGGTCGGGAAGCTTTGAGCCGTTGAAGCTCGTGCCCAAAGGCAAGACCGTCGTGCTGGGACTGGTGAGCAGCAAGCGCCCCGCGCTGGAGCAGAAACAGGATTTGCTGCGCCGCATCGATGCGGCATCCAGGGTGCTCCCGCTGGAGCAGTTGGCTCTGAGCCCGCAATGCGGTTTCGCTTCCACAATGGAAGGCAACGCCCTCACCGAAGCCGACCAATGGGCGAAGTTGCAGCTTGTGGTGGAAACTGCCCGCGAAGTCTGGGGCAGCTAGCGGTGTCCGCCACACAGACGGTCGCTTATGTTTTGAAATGGCACGACTTCAAAGGCTGCGTAAAAACTCGCCGCTGGCAATGTCTTGTGCCAGGGCACGAGTTTACTCGTGCCGTAAGTGGCCTAAATCAGGTCGGCCTTCAGGCCCTGCGGTCCTTTGTTTTTCCATTTGGAATACTTCTCGCGACTTTTTCCGCAAGCTGTTTAGTCGTGCCGAAAACGGCTCAAAATGAGTTGGGCTTTAGCCCCTGAGGGAAGCCTCTTCGACAAATTCAACCCATTCGCGGACATCGGTAAATGACCCTATTTGAGGCAGCCTGCACTAGAGTCCTGAGTTTAAAGTTCGCATCATAATTGAGCTGTCATCTTGAGCGTAGTTTGGCCTTTTTAGGCCAAACGGAGTCGAAAGATCTGCGGTTGCTCTTTTGTGATATGTGAAACGAAATTCAGATTCACCACACTAGAGGCAAAACGATCAAGAAAGCTGCAAGGACGCGGCGCTGAAGGTGCATGCGCGTCAACGGATCATCGTCTCCACCAACGACCACCTTGTGAATTCAGCGCACGCGCCTTCATTGGCGCAGGCGATTCACGCGCGCGGAAAAATCCTGCGGCCCCGGCCGCGCTGTTTCCGGCGATAGGTTCTGCACCAGAGTGTCCGGACAGCAGGGCCCACGATGCGCGCGCCAGCTCTATTCCCCGGTGCCGGAAAGGATGATGGGGAGCGTCGGCCTGGCGGAACCCTCGGCCCGCTCGATGGTCACGCCGAACGCCTTGGCCGGAACGCCTTTGGGCAGCGGCGGCAGCACCACGCTCGCGCTTCCCGCCCCATCGGGCCGGAAGAGCCCCGCCGCAATCGGGGCTGTGCCGTTTGCCGGAATCACCCAAAGCTCATACGTCACGTTCCCACGCAGCGGATGAAGATCATATGCCTGGAAAATGAGATCGCCGCGCTCCGCCCAATAAACGGCACGGCCCGTTGCCAGGGGGGACAACTTGCTCACGGTCAGCAGCACATGCTGAGCTGAGGGGGCCGTAAGAGCATCGACCACCTCCTGCGCTCGAGAATTGTTCGCGGCCAGGCTCGCAGCCCGACTGGACTGCCACTGCAACTCATCATTGAGCGTGCGGATCTTTATGTTGAGCGTGACCACTACAGCGATCAGAGCCGCGACAGCAATCCAGGGAATCCAAATCGCGGGTCTGCTTGCTGGCCGCCGCGCTGCGACCGCCGCCCAGGGAATCGAGTCAATGAACCCGCTGCTGTACCGCCGCGCCGCGACCGTTGCCGAGGGAACCCAGTTCATGAACTTGCCGGTGTACCGCCGCGCTGTGGCCGTTGCCAAGGGAATCGAGTCGATGAACCCGCTGCTGTGCCGCCGCGCTGCGACCGTTGCCGACGGAACCCAGTTCATGAACTTGCCGGTGTACCGCCGCGCCGCGACCGTTGCCGAGGGAATCCAGTTGATGAATTTGCCGGCGTACCGCCGCGCTGTGGCCGCTGCCCAAAGAACCCAGTTCATGTGCCTTTTGGTAGAGTGCCGCTCTGGGGTGGGAACAGTCTTTCCTTCAACGCGCTCACGCGGGGCTGGCGCCGTGGCCGCGATGCTGCCATTGAAACGCTGCCGCGACCCCTCTGGCGCCAGTTGCTGTTCCACGCTCTGCGCCACCAGCGACAGGTCGCCGGAAATCTCGGCCAGCCCGGCTTGGCAGAAAAAGCATTCGTCCAGGTGTGCGCGAACCGTTGCGGACTCCTCTTCGGAGAGAGCCTGCCTCGCATGGAGTGCCAGTTCCTCGTGCGAGATGTGTTCGACGAATGCCATGCGTGGAGCGCCTTTCTGAAGCTCATCAACGCCGCTCTGATTCTTGTCTTCACGGTCCCCGGCGGATCGCCTGTTTGCGCCGCAATCTCCGAGTGGCTCAGCCCGTCAAAAACGCCGGCTCCAACGATCTCTGCTGTTCCGGTGGCAGGCCATCCAGTATACCTCTAACCTTTTCCATCATCATATTGCGCGCAACTTCAGATGCCAGGTCAGCGTCTGAGACCAGCGCAACTGCGTCCACTGGATCGGAAGGCATTCTGCGCCGCGGCACATCCACCGCGCGGTTCCTCGTCACAACTGCAAGCCATGCGCCCAGCGGTCCCCGGCCCTGCACAAGCGCGCCGCGCAAGAATTGCGCAGCAGGGCTTCATGTCACGGAACGGCATCGGGCCGCAGGAAGCAGCTCCCGCAGGCCGATGCAGCAGGCCGATGCGCCTGCGTCAGGGGCCTGGTCTGCGCAATGGAGAGTGCAACTGCCGCCGGCGCTCCGGCGTTCGCTCACTGCCTTGATCTTGCCGAAGGCGGTGCGCTGGTTGTCGCCGGCTGAGGCGCGGCCGGTTGTGCGGCGGCCGGCTGCGCGGGAGACTCCTGCTCTGCGGGAGGCGTCAGCGTCGGCTGCGCCTTTGCCGGCGTCAGCGCTCCGGCCGCCATGGGCAGCACCGGCAACTCCAGTGTCTGCACCGTTGCAGGATCGTCCCGCAGCTTCACAAAGAGCGCGCCATTCACCGGATGGGGAACTGTCAACTGGGTTCCCGTAAAGTCCGGCGAAACATCGGCAGGACTGTCAAACTCCGGTGTCGCCGCAATGGAAGTGGCCAGAAACAGGTTGCTTCCCGTCAGCGTGCAAGGCTTTGCCGGCGAATGTGGGCAGCGCAGTTCTGTGAACCCCGGCACGCGCACCAGCGTCCCCAGCGGAATCCAATCCCCCGTCACCCCTTCGGCGGAAACGGCGCGCAACGCAACCGGCCCGAAGGCGGACGCGCCGAAGCGGCGTAGCGGTTCCAGCACGCCCAGCGCGGTCTTTGCGTCTTCCAGCATCAGGCTGCCCTCGCCCAGCGAAAGCACGGTCCGAAAGCTGCCATCCACTGCGGCCACTTCAACCTTCTCGCTTCGGGGAAAGTTGACCGGCTCCCTGGACCTGAGAAAGAACACGATCCGTCGATCGATGGGCAAGTCGTCCGGACTCCCCAGTTGCACCGACGAAGGGTCCGCGCCCGACGCTTCCTGCGTGCCTTTGCTCAGCAGCGTCACCTGCGGCCGCTGCGGAGCCACCGCCACCGGCGCCCTCAGGGTCCGTCCGTCGAGCAGTTGCACGCTGGCAAAGTAGCGCCGTCCCGGTTCCAGCCCGGCCGTCGAACTCTCGGCTTGCATTGCCAGCCGGTCGGTACCCTGAACGCGGCTCAACGCAGCGGGCGACCAGGCGATTCCGTCCATCGAAGCCTTCGCCACCTGGTCCAGTCGCGTGCCGGTCAGCACGGCCCCCATGTCCCCCGCGCTCAATGAAAGACTGTCCAGCGATGCCGCCTCGGAATAGGCCTTCATGAGCAGAACGTCGGGCTTATCCAACCCGAATTGCCGAATCCGTAGGGTCACCGGTCCCGGAGCGGCATCCTTCAGCGGCACCGCCACCTCAAGCACTCCCGGCCTGGGCGACTTCCATGTGAGCGGAATGCCGCCCGCAGCCGATTCCTGCTCCACCTTATCGACGCACAACGTGCTTTCGCCTTCGATGTGCAACGTATCCTCGCGGCCCACCACCAGAGCCGACTGGTCGCCCGCGGCTACACTCCACTTGCCCGGCCCGGCCGAGCGCAGATGAAACCGCGGCCCCTCCCAGTCATCGAATCCCCACTTGCCGCGCACTACCCCGGTCAGATCGCCCTCCGGCAGCCGCGTCACAGGCGCACCCAGCGCCAGCCCGCCCTGGGCCGGGTCGGCCTTCAGGGGCAGATCGACCGGTCCGCCCGCCAGCTCAAAGCGCAGGCTCAGATCGTAGGCAAGATTTGTCGCCAGTACCAGCGGCGCGCCGTCTGCCGGCAACACCAGGCCGGGTTTCTGTGCGCAGTAGCTTTCCGCCGGATTCACCGCATGAAGTGGCGGCATCTTGGGCGGAGACACCGCCGGCAAAGCAATCACCACCACCGACTTGGGATCCCGGAACGACGGCGGCACACTCAGCCGCAGGTTCAACGTGTCCATCGTCGGCAGGGCCAGAGCAGGAATGTACTGGAAGCGCGCCGTATGCAGCGAAGAAAGAATCTTTATCGTGTCCACGATCGCGCCGACATAAGGGCTGTACACGCCGGCCCCGCCCATGCTCGAGTAGCTCAGCTGGTTCATCAGGTCGGCAGTCGAGCCGTTCGCAAGCTGCGACACCCGCGACTGCGTGCCCGCGTCATCCATCACCAGCCCTTCCGTGTGCTGAGAAAGGCAGGTGGCCTGCTCCTCTTCGGGCTTCAGAAAACAGCTCTGGTCAACCTTGATGCCCAGGCTCCGGGCAGACGCCTCGGAGCGCTCCTTCAACAATTTCGGGTCGGTCTGCGACGTAACCTTTACCTGGTCAAGATAGGCGTTCAGCCGCATCCGGTCCCAGCTGGCCGCCTGCAGGTTCTGTCCGGCGCGCACAAAGATGCCCGGACGTCCGCGCACGGCGTTGCGCAGAGTAGAAAAATCTCCGCCGGTCTCCGGCGCAAGGAAGAGCAGAGCCTGCTGCGCCTCCTCCGGAACGGTCACGAACACGCCTTCATTGCGCGCGCCGCGCTTCCAGGTCTCCACGCGGGTAAACCACCCCGTCGGGGGCGGATTCGTGGCGCCGCGCAGAAA
>JAJYBT010000029.1:7863-10786 GCA_021778875.1 Acidobacteriota bacterium
GCTGCCGGGAAGGTCGGGGTGAACCCAGAGCCGGTCGCCGGGAAGAAGATTGGGCACCTCGCCAATCGGCAAAGTAACCTCGCCCCGCTTCACCCGGACATCAACCTTGGGACCAACAAGGTCAAATGCCTGTGCGCCGGCTTGAATTCCAGCCCAGGACAATAACCAGACTGCCAATAGAGGGATACTTCGCCGCATACTCACATTGTACGAAGACGCACGCCGGGGGGATTCGTCTTGCATCCGCTGCTTTTTCCCGGGTGCCGTTTCGGTAACAGATTGGCCGGAATTGACTTGTCCCGCAACTTGTGTGTGCCAGAAGCGTAAATTTGGGATACACTATTACACAGCTAGCTTCCATGATGGATTAGGTAAGAATTTCTCAAGTCCCAGGGCATCCAATAGAAAAACGGGAACGGATTAGTGGCTGTCGGCTTTTTTGAATAACCAAATGTATTGCATATCGGCCGGGAATCCATCCGAGAAATGACGCAACCTCCATCCGCCTGGCGTAGATAGGTATCGTCTGCCAGCATGGTGAATTACAAAGCGACGACCTCATCCGCCCCCCAGGCATGCAGTCGTTGCTGGCTAAATAGGATTTAGACGGAGAAGAGAAATGAAAGCGACAAAAGCTGTGCAACACAGCGTAGATGTATCCAATCTGAGTATCCCTGATGCGGAAGAGATTATTGAAGAAGCCCTGAATGAGCTGGCATTTTCCTCGGACCCGGGTCTGGCGCGGGCGCTGCATTTCCTGGCTCCTCCCGGATACCAGGCCATCGTGGAACTGTGCAGCGAGAACGGCCGCAGCAAGCGCCGCAACGCTTTGGCTGAAGCCTGGTCCCCTGAGGAAGATGAGGTGCGCATCTATTTTGAGCGAATCGATGGGTCTGAATCGGCTCCGCGACCTGCTCGCATCACGCGCGCGCCGGTCTCGCATGCCTTCGACGATGAGGAAGGTAACCAGGGCGCCATCATTCCCGCCGACCTCGATGCGCGCGTGAAAGAGCTCTGCGCCGCGCTGGCTGAAGCCGAGCGGGGCGGCCACGCCTTCATCGCCCTCAAGTGGTTCCGCGACTCCTTCCTGCCGCGCAAGGCCTTCCGCTGGAACCAGAATCCCGAGTCGCGCCAGGCTGTGCTGGCTGAGGCCATCCAGCGAGGCGTCGTGCTGACCAGCAAAATCGCCAACCCAAAGACCCCGGCCTACCCCACCACAACCATCCGCCTCAACCGCGCCGAGGCCGGCATTCCCGAAGAGGCACAGCGCTTCCACCCTGTCGCCGTCCAGGAAGGCTCGATGACCGCAACCATTGAATCGGAACGGGGGGATATGTGAGCTGCTACTTCCTCGAATCCACGGCCTTCGCCAAGCTGTTTGTGCAGGAGCCGGGCACCGATGCCCTGATCCGCCTGATGGAGGCCGTCGAGGATAACCGCAAGCTGATCTCGGCCTCCACGCCGCTGGAAGTCTACGCGGCCATCCGGAGGCGCGAGCGCACCGGCAGCATCACCGCTGAAGATGCCACGGCTGCCCTCGATATCCTCCGCCTTGAAGCAGCCCGCACCGTGCAGGAGCCGCTGAACCCGGCCGTGCTTGAGGCCGCCCGCCAGCTCCTCGACCGCACCGCGCTCCGCTGGCCCGACGCTCTGCAACTGGGCGCCGCCATTGTGGCCCGCGACATGTTCCAGGGCACCGAGATCATCTTCGTCTCCGCCTCAGAACTACTGCTGGAAGCCGCAAAGACCGAGGGCTTCAACACCCTCGACCCGGCAAAGGAAGCGGCATAGAAGGCGGAATCAGACCACCGGCCCCATGACCAACTCCTTCCTTCGGTCATGGGGTCATTTCTTTGCTGGCGGAACGGTCCATGAATCGGCGACCATACACAGGAAATTAAGCTCGGACCCGGTCGGTTGCGGAGAGTGAGTGGTGACCATCTTGAGACGACGGACTGTGGCGCTGCTCATGGTTGTCCTTCTTTCCTGCCTGCCGGGCGCCTTTGCGCAGGCTCCGCCGGTGAGCGGAATCGCCCATATCGCCTTGCGCGTCGGCAACCTCCAGAGGGAACGCGCATTCTTTCATGCCCTCGGCTTTGACGAGGCATTTGTTCTTGCCAATGGCGCCGTGCCGGCTGAAGTTTTTGTCAAAGTCAACGACCATCAGTTCATCGAGCTGTATCCGCGTAACGACGGGCAAGACGCTCTGGGCTGGATGCATGTCTGTTATGAATCCGGCTCGCTGCAGCAACTCTATGGTCTCTATAGTGCGCGCGGCCTGCGCCTGTCGCCGGTGGTCAAAGCCGGGGCGGGCAATCTCATCTCGTCTTTCCATGACCAGGACGGCCGCGTGGTTGAATTCACGCAGTACCTCCCAGGCTCCCGCCACTTTGAGGACCGCGGAAAGCATCTTGGCGCGCTTCGCATCTCGGACGAACTTCTGGCAATCCGCATGCCGGTTCATGACCTCTCGGCCGCCCGGCAGTTTTACGAAACCAAACTTGGTTTTGACGAAATGAAGGGGAGCGCGGAGGTGCGGATGCGCATCTCCGGCGATACCGACCAGTGGATCGGCCTGTTCGAGGAAAGCGTCGGCGCTCAACCTCAATTCCTTTTCAGGGTTTCGAATATCGCTGAGGCCGCGAAGCGGCTGGATAGTCGTGGACTGAGAATCGCGCAGCGGAAAAAGCATGTTTACGTGGAGGATCCTGATGGAAACGTCTTTGTCTTTGCGAAGGATTCACTCAGCCTCTCCACGAAAGCCGCTATCCATGCGAAGCAGATAGACGAGCGAGCTATCGAATGAAAATATTGCAGAAATCCAAGGCCTTGTAATCGAGGCCTGACTAGGGCTGATTGTAGTAGCCGGTGCTGGTGCGGGCGGTCATCTTGTGCCTGTCAATCACGATTCTCAGTTCGCGAT
>JAJYBT010000030.1 GCA_021778875.1 Acidobacteriota bacterium
GGGTAGCTAGTGCTGAAGGTGGCGCTGATTGAGAAGACGCCGAAGCTGGGCGGGACGTGTCTGCATGTGGGCTGCATTCCGACGAAGGCGCTCCTCTTCAACGCCGAGCTGTGGGATCACCTGAAGCATGCGGGCGAGTACGGCATCGACGGCGTGGAGGGGCGCGCGCTGAACTGGGAGGCTGTGCAGAAGCGCAAGAGCGCGATCGTGACCAAGCACGCCAAGGGTCTGGAATTCCTGATGAAGAAGAACAAGGTGACGGTGATTCCTGGCTATGGGCGGCTGACGGGTGCGGCAAAGGATGGCGTGCATACCGTAGCGCTGACGGACGTGCCCGAAGGCGCGGCAAGCGAGGTTAAGGCGAAGAATGTGATTCTGGCGACGGGTTCTGAGGCGAAGACGATTTTTGGCCTCGCGCCGGATGAGCGCATTTTGACGAATATCGAGATGCTGAGCGTGACGGCGCCGCCGAAGTCGCTGATTGTGATTGGTGCGGGCGCGGTGGGCGTGGAGTTTGGCTCGATTTTCAGGAGCTTTGGAGCGGAGATTACCATCGTCGAGTTTCTGCCGCGGATTGTGCCGGTGGAGGACGAGGACGTTTCAAAGGAACTGACGCGCCTCTTCAAGAAGCGCGGCATCGACGTGAACACCGGCGCGAAGGTGGAGAAGATTGAGAAGACCGAGACGGGCGTGAAGGTGACATGGACCGGCGCGAACGGCAAGACGGTGGAGAAGGAAGCCGAGAAGGTGCTGGTGGCCGTGGGGCGCTCTCCGCGGACGGAGAACGTGGGCCTGGAGACGACGCGCGTGGAGTTGGAGCGCGGCTTTGTGAAGGTGAACGAGGCGCAGGAGACGGCGGAGCCGGGCGTCTATGCCGTGGGCGACATTGTGGCCGGGCTGCCGCAACTGGCGCACGTGGCCGGCATGAGCGGCATTGTGGCGGTGACAAAGATTGCCGGGCGCACGTACAGGCCGGTGCGGAAGGACCGCATTCCGGGGGCGACGTATTGCGAGCCGCAGATTGGCTCGGTGGGGCTGACGGAGGCGCAGGCGAAGGACAAGGGCTACACGGTGAAGGTGGGCAAGTTCCCGTTTGCGGGCAACTCCAAGGCGACGATTGTGGGCAGCCATGACGGCTTTGTGAAGATTGTGGCGGACGCGAAGTACGGGGAGATTCTGGGCGTACACATCCTGGGGCCACAAGCGACGGAGCTGATTGCCGAGGCGGTGGCGGTGATGGAGCTGGAAGGCACGGTGGAGGAGATGATGTTCACCATTCACGCGCACCCGACGCTGGCCGAGAGCATGCTGGACGCGTTTGCGGCGGTGGAGGGGATGGCGGTGAACGCGTAGAAGGGCACCATGCGCGCTGGCGTCAACACACGTTGAAACAAAGGTGCCGCGTTCGCTGCGCTGCATGAATACGGCACCGCAAATGCAGCTAGACTTGAAGAGGGCCATTCCCCGGATAGGTGTCGCACATGAGCAAGTTCTTCCCAGTAATCGAGCCGGAACTTCGCGCGTTCATCGAACGCCAGCACATCTTCTTTAATGCCTCGGCTGCCGCTGAGAGCCGGGTGAACGTCTCTCCGCGCGACAGGAAGTCGCTGCGCATTCTTGACGAGCAGACTGTCGTCTGGCTCGACCTTACCGGCAGCGGCAACGAGACCGCCGCGCATCTTCGCGCCGACGGCCGCTTGACTCTCATGTTCTGCTCCTTCGACGGAGCGCCGCTGATCCTGCGCCTGTATGGCAAGGGCCGCTCCATTCATCGCGGCAGCGAAGAGTACGCAGCGTTGCTCGCCGCGCACTATGGCAATGCCGAGCCGCCGGGCGCGCGCCAGATGACGCGGCTCGATGTAGACCTGGTGCAGACCTCATGCGGCTTCAACGTGCCAATGTACGAGTACGCCGGTGAGCGCGAAACGCTAATCCGCTGGGCCGAGAAGAAAGGGTCTGACGGCATTGAAGCCTACCAGCGCGAGAAGAATGCGCGCAGCATTGACGGCCTGTCCACCGGGCTGCTCGAAGCCATTGACCAGATGCAGGCCGAGGCAAAGCAGCACCCCGGCCAGTGATTTCTTGTCGCGGCCGCAACGTGTGGCCCGAATTGCTTTCCTGTTGCCCCGGGGTGCCAACGTACCGGAGGTAACGCCTGGGACAAGCGAACTTTGGTTTTGTCGATGAAGTAGGCCAGCGGCATTGGGCCCTGGTCACCTTTGCCGCGGGTGCGGATGGCACAAAGTGCCAATGGAGTTTTGGCGCCATCAGATTTGCAGCAACAAATACTTGCCAATGTGGTTGCTTATCGTCGAGGTTTGAGTCCATGTAGTCAGCGCGAACTGCGTGGATGGGTTTTCCCCCGGTTCGGATCATGCGGCGACGCTCCTGCGGGAGCCGGAACGGACGCGTGACTTCCCTGGAGGTTTCTGATGGCAGGGGTCTATCTGCGGCGCATTGGAACGGCTACGCCGGAGCACGACATCCACGAAAAGTTTGTTGCCTTTGCGGGCAATATGCTGCAGGATCGGCGGGCGCGCGCGATTTTTCAGCGCATGGCGGCGAAGTCAGAGATCCATCATCGCTTCTCGTGTCTGCAGGAGGATCCGACAGGAGAGGGCGCGGGATGCGATGCGTTTTCGTTTTACGGGAGCGGAAGTTTTCCTTCCACCGCGAAGCGCATGAAGGTCTTTGAGGAGTCTGCGCCGGCGCTGCTGCGCAAGACTCTGGATCGGCTTGCGTTGACCACGGAGGAGCGCAGCCGCATTCGCCATGTGATTGTGACCTGCTGCACGGGCTTTTATGCGCCTGGGCTGGATTTCGACATCGTTGATTATCTTGGTCTGCCGGACGCGACGGAGCGGACGATGGTGGGCTTTATGGGCTGCTATGCGGCCATCAACGCGCTGAAGCTGGCGCGGCACGTGGTTCGCTCCGAGCCGGATTCGAGCGCGCTGGTGGTGAATCTTGAGCTGTGCTCGCTGCACTTTCACGAGACGCAGGATCTGACGGAGGTCATCTCTTTCACTTTGTTTGCCGATGGGTGCGCGGCGAGCCTGGTGAGCAGCGAGCCGGGCGGGCTGGAACTCGACAGCTTTCAGGCGATGCGCATTGAGAACTCGCGCGACCTGATCACGTGGCGCGTGGGCGATCTGGGCTTTGATATGTTCCTTTCTACGCGTGTGCCCGCAACGATCGCCACGGCGATGCGTGCGCATGCAACTTCAGGCGCGGCGGGAACGGATATCGACCTGTGGGCGATTCATCCCGGCGGGCGCTCGATTCTGGATGCGGTGGAAGACGGGCTTGGCCTGCATCCGGAGGCACTGCGGATCTCGCGCAGCGTGCTGTCGTCGTTCGGCAATATGTCATCGGCGACGGTGATGTTTGTGCTGGAGAGACTGATGCAGGAGGCCCAGAGCGGCCAGAAGGGATGCGCAATCTCCTTTGGGCCGGGACTGACGGCGGAGATGATGCGCTTCCATGTGGCCTGAGTCTGATGCATTTCTGCGTCGCGCGCAGCTGACAGAGTGGATGGACGATCCCTGCAGCTACGCGGAGTTTCGCGCGTGCCTGCGCGACCTGACGCAGGTGAATCGCATCGTGTTTTCATATCGTCCCACGCTCCGCTGGCTGGAGCAATTTGCGTTGCGCGGGCGCGGGCCGCTGCACATTGTGGACGTGGGCAGTGGAGCGGGAGATATGTTGCGGCGCATTGAGGCCTGGGCGCGCACACGAGGCGTTGCGGTCCGGCTGACCGGCATCGACCTGAATCCCCATGCCGCGCAGGCCGCGCGTGAATTCACCGGATCAGACAGCGGTATTGAATGGGTGACCTGCGGAGCGTTTGAATACCGGCCGCCGGTTTCAATTGACCTGGTGATCAGTTCGCTGTTCACGCATCATCTGGCGGATGCGGAGATTGTGAGCTTTCTGCAGTGGATGGAGCGCACGGCCGCGCGGGGCTGGTTCATCAACGACCTATATCGTAGTGAGCGCTCCTACCATGCGTTCAAGCTGCTGGCGGGCGCGATGCGCTGGCATCGCTTTGTGCGGCATGATGGTCCGGTGTCGATTCAACGAAGCTTTCGAGCCGATGACTGGGCGGGGTATGCGCGGCAGGCGGGATTGCGCGATGCCACTTTACGGATTGAGAGCGCATGGCCAGGGCGGCTTTGCGTGGCGCGGGTGAAGCCGTGACCGGCACGCTGCAGCGCGAAAGAGAAGCGCTGATTGTGGGCGGCGGACTGGCCGGGGCTGCGCTCGGCATCCTGCTGGCGCGCCACGGACGGGCCACAGAGATTCTGGAACAACGGGCTGCGCCGCAGCACCAGGTCTGCGGGGAGTTCCTGAGCCGCGAGGCGGTCGAGTACCTGGAGCAACTGGGCGTGCCGCTGCGCGCTCTGGGCGCAGTTGCCATTCACGCTGTCCGCCTTCACGCGCGCACCACGATTGCCGCCTGCGAGCTGCCTTTTCCGGCGATGTCTCTTACGCGGCGCGCGCTGGACGAGGCCCTGCTTTTGCTTGCGGCACGAGAGGGTGCGGTGGTTTCGCGGGGGCGGCGGGTGGACGGGTTGATGCGCGGTGAAGATGGCTGGCGCGCCACGTTGCGGGACGGCGCAACGGTGACTGCGCCAACGGCCTTTCTTGCGACGGGCAAGCATGACCTTGCGGGGCACCGGCGGCCAGCGGGCAGGCAGAACAACCTCGTTGCGTTCAAGATGTACTTCCGGCTTTCGGCGGAGCAGCAGCGTGCTTTGAGCGGATGGGTAGAGTTGTTCCTCTTTCCGGGTGGGTATGCGGGTCTGCAGATGGTCGAGGAAGGCCAGGCCAATCTGTGTCTTCTAATGGAACGAAGCAGGCTGGAGCGCTGCGGCAGGAACTGGCCGGGGCTGCTGGCGCACGTGCTGCGCTGGTCAGTTGCGCTGGCAGAGCGGCTGGAGGGTGCCGAGCCGCTGCTGCCAAAGCCGCTTGCGCTTTCGTCTATTCCCTACGGCCTGTTGATGCAGACTGCGCAGGATGGTTTGTGGAGACTGGGCGATCAGGCGGCGGTTATTCCGTCGTTCTCAGGCGACGGCATGTCGATTGCGCTGCACAGCGCGCATCTTGCCGCGGAAATGTACATGCGTGGCGGCACGGCCGCAGAGTATGCTCGGAAGCTACGGCAGGGGCTCAGGCCCGCGGTGCAGTTGGCGACGATGTTTTCGCGGCTGATGGTGCGAGCGCCCGTGCTTGCGCAGGCAGTGCGCCTGTGGCCCGGCGTGCTGGCCCATTGTGCGTCGCACACGCGGGTTCCTGAGGAGGCATTATTGACGGAGACGTTTCACCTGCGGCGCAGAGACGCAGAGCCATGGTGAAGTCGAGGATGTTTCTCGCGATGCGATGGGTGCTGCTGGCAGCCTGTCTGGGCGCACTGGCGGGCCCAGCGCAGGTGCGCGCGCAATCTGCGAGCGTGCTGGGCGACTGGGTGGAGCCGACCGGCTCCGTTTTGCACATTGGGCGTTGCGGCAGCGATGTGTGCCTGTGGATTGTTTCCCTGAGCAAACATGCGAAAGCGCAGACGGACATTCACAATCCCGACCCAAGCCTGCAGAGCCGTGCGCTTTGCGGGTTGAAGATCGGGAGCGGCTTCATCTTGCGCGATGCCACGCACGCTACGGACGGCACACTCTATGACCCGAAGACGGGCAAGACCTACCATGGGGCGTTGACGGCTGAGGGTGAAGAGCTGGATTTGCGCGGCTACGTCGGCATTCCGTTGTTTGGAAGGTCGCAGAGATGGACGCGGGCGGCAGGTCCTGTGAAAGGCTGCGCGCCCGCGCATTAGAGATCGGTTGACTGGCTGGCGACGAGGGCTTTGGCTTTGGCGATGAAGTCGGCGAGGGGCATGGAGCCCTGATCGCCCTTGCCGCGGGTGCGGACGCTGACCGTGCCGGCCGCTTCTTCCTTGTCGCCGAAGACGAGGATGTAAGGCGTCTTCTGGTTGGCGAGGTCGCGGATCTTGGCGTTCATCTTTTCGTTGCGGGCATCGGTTTCAACGCGCAGGCCGGCGGCCTTGAGTTCGGCTTCGACCTTCTTTGCGTATTCCAGATGGCGCTCGCTGATGGGGACGAGGCCGATCTGCACGGGCGCGAGCCAGAGCGGGAAGGCTCCGGCGTAGTGCTCGATGAGCACGCCGAAGAAGCGCTCAACGGAGCCGAAGAGCGCGCGGTGCACCATGACGGGCTGGTGGCGTTCGCCGTCTTCGCCCACGTATTCGAGCTCGAAGCGGGCGGGCAGATTGAAGTCGAATTGAACCGTCGATAACTGCCAGAGGCGGCCCAGCACATCGACGAGCTTGACGTCGATCTTGGGGCCGTAAAAGGCGGCTTCGCCGGGGATTGTCTTGTACTGGATGCCCTTACGTTCGAGCGCACTCTTGAGGCTGCTCACTGCAAGTGTCCAGTTCTCGTCGGAGCCGGCGTAGTGGGCGCGGTCGTTGGGGTCCCAGGTGGAGAGCTCGACCTTGAACTCGGAGAAGCCGAAGGTCTTGAGCACGGCTTCGGCGAAGTCGATGCAGGCGACGACCTCGTCTTCAATCTGGCCGGGGGTGCAGAAGATGTGGGCGTCGTCCTGGGTAAAGCCGCGCACGCGCAGCAGGCCGTGCATGGTGCCGGAGCGCTCGTAGCGGTAGACGTTGCCGAGCTCGGCGTAGCGCACGGGCAGGTCGCGGTAGCTCTTGGGCGAGTTCTTGTAGATGAGGATGTGGAACGGACAGTTCATGGGCTTCATGCGATAGTTCGCATCGTCCAGTTCCATGGGGGTGAACATGTTGGAGGCGTAGAAGCCCTCGTGGCCGCTGGTCTGCCAGAGGTTCACGCGGGCGACGTGGGGCGTGTAGACAAGCTGATAGCCGCGGCGGAGGCACTCGTCGCGCATCCAGTCTTCCATGATTTTGCGGATCATGGCGCCTTTGGGATGCCAGAAGATGAGGCCCGCGCCGGCCAGCTCCTGAATGCTGAAGAGGTCGAGCTGCTTGCCGAGGACGCGATGGTCGCGGCGTGCGGCTTCTTCAAGGCGCGCGAAGTGGGCGTCGAGGTCTTTCTGCGAGAAGAAGGCGGTGCCGTAGATGCGCTGGAGCTGGGGATTCTTCTCGTCGCCGAGCCAGTATGCGCCGGCGAGGCTGGTGATTTTGACGGCCTTGACGCGGCCCGTCGAGGGCACGTGCGGCCCGCGGCAGAAATCGACGAATTTGCCATTGCGATAGCAGCTGACCTGCGAGCCGGGGAGGGTGAACTTCGAGACGAAGTGCGTCTTCATGAAGTCGTCGTCGCGCTCGAAGTCTTCCAGGCTCTTTTCTCTTGGGGCAAATTCGTGGAGAAAGGGTTCATCGCGTGCGATGACTTCAGCCATTTTGGTTTGAATGGCGGCGAGGTCTTCGGGGGTGAAGGGCTTTTCGCGATAGAAGTCGTAGAAGAAGCCGGAGTCGGTTGCGGGGCCGTGGCCGAGCTTTGTTTCAGGGAAGAGCTCAAGCACGGCCGTGGCGAGCACGTGGGCGGCGGAATGGCGGACGACCTTGAGGGCTTCGGGGTCCTTCTCAGTAACCAGCTCGAGGCGCGTGTCGGCGATGAGCGGCGTGGCGAGGTCCACGAGGCGCGGCGCGGAGGCGTCCTCGGCGGCGTACATGGCGTCCTCGGAGGGCGCGTCTTCAGCGGCTTTCTGCGCGGCTCTGCCCGCGAGTGGAACCAGGCGCGCGACGACGGAGGCCGCGGCCAGGCGCGGCGAGATGGAGTTGGCAATCTCCAGCGGCGTTGTGCCGGAGGGCACCTCGCGAATAGCCCCATCGGGCAGATGTACGGCGATTGTTTGCGTGCTCATGGTGTAAAAGGGTGCGTGAGGATTACGGATGTGTAAAACCCGCGCAACCTAACAGGATAGTTGCCGCAGGCGCTTCACGTCGAGCGAGGATGTGAGAACGGAGGGACCTAGGTGCGCTGGATTGCGCTGATTTTCTGGATTACGGCTTGCTTTGGCGTGGCGGCTCTTGGCGGGCGCTGGACCGCAGCGGAGATTCCGGGCTGGTATCGGACGCTGGTGCGGCCGGGGTTTGCGCCGCCGAACTGGGTGTTTGGCCCGGTGTGGAGCGTGCTCTACCTGCTGATGGCGCTGGCGGCGTGGCGCGTGGGGCTGGCGGAGGCTTCGCCCTGGCGCATGTGGGGACTGGCGCTTTTTCTTATGCAACTGGCGCTGAACCTGGCGTGGTCGTGGCTCTTCTTTCATCGGCACGTGATTGGCGTGGCGGCGGTGGAGATTTTTATGCTGTGGGCCGCGATTGGGGCGACGACGCTGGTGTTTGCGAGGGTGGCTCCGGCGGCGGCTTTGCTGATGGCGCCTTACTGGGCGTGGGTGACCTTTGCGACGGCGTTGAATGCCGCATTCTGGCTGATGAACTGAAGCTCTGTGCGCGGGCGATGGCGCGGGCACTTCAGATTGTCTGCTTGCCATAATCGGAGCGGGAGGTCTAGGCTGTGTATATGCGTCGATGTCGCTAACGCCGTCCTGGTGTCTGCCGCGATGCATTTGTGCGCCTGATGGGCGCGCACGCTTCCCTGCCCGGCAATCCGGCTTTCACCTCCCCAAAAACAACTTGTAGATCAACGTCCCGGGATTTTCGCTGGACGGAGGAGGAAAAGAACATGGCGCGTATTGCCGCGAATGTGACTGAGGTGATTGGACGCACCCCGCTGGTGCGTCTGAATCGTGTGTCGGCGGGATTGCCGGCGACGGTTGTGGTGAAGCTTGAGAGCCAGAATCCGCTGTCGAGCGTGAAGGATCGCATTGGGCTGGCGATGATTGAGTCGGCTGAAAAAGCAGGCAAGATTACGCCGGGCAAGACGGTGCTGATTGAGGCGACCAGCGGCAACACGGGCATCGCGCTGGCGTTTGTGGCGGCGGTGAAGGGCTACCGCATGATTATTACGATGCCGGAGACGGCGAGCCTGGAGCGCCGCGTTCTGCTGCTGGCGTTCGGGGCCGAGGTTGTGCTGACGCCAGCGGCCAACGGCATGAACGGGGCCATCGCGAAGGCGAATGAGATTCTGGCCAGGACGCCGGACGGGTTTATTCCCAGGCAGTTTGACAACCCCTCCAACCCGGCGATCCATTACGCCACGACGGGCCCCGAGATCTGGGAGGACACGGACGGCAAGGTGGACATTCTTGTGTCGGGCGTGGGCACGGGCGGGACGATTACGGGGACTTCCAGATACATCAAGGAGCGCAAGCCGGAGTTCAAGGCGGTGGCGGTTGAGCCCTCCGACAGCGCTGTGCTGAGCGGCGGGAAGCCGGGGCCGCACAAGATTCAGGGTCTGGGCGCGGGCTTTATCCCCTCGGTGCTGGACACGAAGCTGTACGACGAAGTGATTCAGGTGACGAACGACGAGTCGGTTGAGATGGCGCGCCGCCTGCCTCTGGAAGAGGGTTTGTTTGTGGGCATCTCGTCGGGCGCGGCGGTGGTGGCGGCGCTGAAGGTGGCGGCGCGGCCTGAGAACGCGGGCAAGCTGATTGTGACGATCCTGCCGAGCTTTGGCGAGCGGTATCTTTCCAGCGTGGCGTTTGAGCCGCTTCGCCAGCAGGCGCTGGCGCTGCCGGTGCAGCCGGTAACGCTGTAAACGGAACGGCCGGTGGAGCGCGTTGCTTCGCCGGCCGGTATATTTGAATCCAATCTCCATGGAACTGTTTGACCGCATCCGCGAAGATATACGTTCGGTGCTGGAGCGCGATCCGGCTGCGCGCTCGCGGCTGGAGATTCTGCTGTGCTATCCGGGGTTGTGGGCGGTGTGGATTCATCGCGTGAGCCACGGTTTGTGGCGCGCGCATCTGTGGCTGCCGGCGCGGATGCTCTCGCAGGTGGGCCGGTTCTTCACGGGCGTGGACATTCATCCCGGCGCGCTGCTGGGGCGGCGGCTGTTCATCGATCACGCCACGGGCGTGGTGATTGGCGAAACCGCGATTGTGGGCAGCGACGTGACGATCTACCAGGGCGTAACGCTGGGCGGAACGGGCAAGGGCCACGGCAAGCGGCATCCGACGATCTGCAACGGCGTCTTCATCGGCAACAACGCAAATATTCTGGGCAACATCACCGTGGGCGCAAACTCGCGCGTGGGTGCGGGCTCGGTGGTGCTCACAGACGTGCCGCCCAACTCCACCGTGGTGGGCGTGCCCGCGCACATTGTTTATCGCAACGGCGAACGCGTGCTGATTACGGACCCGCACGACATCAAGGACCCGCTGTCGGATGCGCTGATTGCTCTTTCGGTCCGCGTGGAGCAGCTGGAGCACCAGTTGGGCGCGCAGGGGCAGAAGGCCGTGCCATTTGCCGCGGAAGAGGCCGAGCGCTCTGCGTATCGCGATGAGCTGGAGCAGCTGCGCGGGCTTGTCTCAATGGGCGAGGGCATCTGAAGCGGCAACCCAGGCGCGGCGGGCAGGCAGATTCTCGATTGCTCGCGGTGCTACATTGAACTCGTCCGCACTTTGCAGCCGGGGTCTGTCTGCTTGGTTTTCTTTCGTCCGCTGGTTCTCGCCATGCTCGCGCTTCCACTTTTCGCCTTTGCAGCTTCGCGCGTACAGCCCGTGCCTGTTCCGCCGGAGATGCGCTCCAGCGCCTTTACCGTCAAGGTGAACGGCGTGGCGGTGGACGTGGCGCACGCGGCGGCGAGTTATGCATTCGCCAGCTTTGACATTACCGG
>JAJYBT010000031.1 GCA_021778875.1 Acidobacteriota bacterium
CGGCCTGGATGGCAGCGTGCGGCCCATTCCCGGCATGCTCCCCGTCGCCATCCTCGCGCGCGAGCGACGCATCCCGCATCTCATTCTTCCCGCCGCCAATGCCGCCGAGGCCGCTGTCGTCGAGGGCGTCCAGGTCTATCCTGTCTCGTCTCTGCTCGATGTCATCGAACTGCTCAACAGCTCCGTGCTCGGTGTTCCGCAGCGCGAACCCTATCGCGTCTCCGCGGAAAATCTCCTCGGCGAGTTGCAGCACTTCGCCGTTGACTTCAAAGACGTGCGCGGCCAGCAGACCGCCAAGCGCGCGCTGGAAGTAGCCGCCGCGGGTAGCCACAACATCCTCATGATCGGCCCGCCCGGCTCCGGCAAAACCATGCTGGCCAAGCGGCTGCCCTCCATCCTTGCGCCGCTCACATTCGACGAGGCTCTTGAGACCACCAAGATCCACTCCGTCTCCGGCGTGCTCGACGCAGCGGCGGGCCTGGTCACGCAACGCCCCTTCCGCGCCCCGCATCACACCATCTCCGACGCAGGCCTCATCGGCGGCGGCATCGTGCCCCGTCCCGGCGAGGTCTCCCTGGCACACAACGGTCTGCTTTTCCTCGACGAGCTGCCGGAGTTTCCGCGCAACGTCCTTGAGGTGATGCGCCAGCCGCTGGAAGACCACAGCGTGACCATCGCGCGCGCCTCCATGTCGCTCAGCTTTCCCGCGCGCTTCATGCTGGCGGCAGCCATGAACCCATGCCCCTGCGGATTCTTCAATGACAAGTCCCGCGAATGCATGTGCACTCCGCCCATGATTCAGCGCTACGTCGCCAAGATCTCCGGTCCGCTCCTCGATCGCATCGATATCCATATCGAAGTGCCGGCCGTTCAATATAAGGAGCTGCGCGGGGGCGCCGCCGCCGAGGGCTCAGCCGAAATCCGCTCCCGCGTCCTTACCGCGCGCGAGCGGCAGCGGGAGCGCTTCCGCAAATCCGGCGAAAAGATCTACTCCAACGCGCAGATGACCACCCGCCAGATCCGCGCCTACTGCGAGCTGAGCCCGGACGCCGAACGCCTGCTCGAGCGCGCCATGCAGCAGCAGGGGCTCACCGCCCGCGCCCATGACCGCATCCTCAAGGTGGCGCGCACCATCGCCGATCTGGAAGGCGCCGAAAACCTGGCCGTCGCTCACCTGGCCGAGGCCATCCAGTACCGGACCCTCGACCGCAGCTACTGGGCCTGACACCGGGTCCAGCAGCGTTCCAATCCCCCGGCCGGGCAGGAATTGAGGCGTCTGGAAACGTTTTCCACAGGTCCATAGCCCCAGGTTACCAACGTTTGCCCATGAGTACCCCTCTCGTTTCCGCCCCCAACATCCTTTCATCTATCAGAAACATAAGAGCTTGATCCGTTTCCTCAAGGGAATCCCCGGCCATGCCTCCCAGCCTGCAAACCGCAAAATAAATGTTGACCCTGCTCCGGACTGGGTTTAATTTAGGGAGTGCCATCCTAACGGGTAGATTGCATACCGCGATCTCGTGATTTTCTGTCTTCTCCCGCATCAGTCTGAGCAAAGGCTCACTCCTCGATGCACCGGCGTGTGAACTTTGCGCCTTCCGGATTGGGAAAACAGAGCCCGAGTTGTACGAAAGCGGCAAAAATATACCCTTTACAGGCACGAACCCTGTTCCTTTACGCAGCGAGCCACGTCAAAGTTTTTTAGAACTCTGCGCTCAGTTCCTGCGTCTAAGGTGGGAGAGGGTTGTGGGGGCAGCCCTGGAAGGAAGATGGATTAGCTGCCAGTTGCACCAACGGCGCCACGCAGCTCCGGATGGGCAACGGATTTGGGAAGGAGAAACCTGTAATGCGTTCTGATTTAGTTTTTGGGGCACTCTCTCACGTGTCCAATCGTTACCAGCTCTGCCAGCTGGCCAGCAAGGCAACCCGTAAGCTTCATAAGCCCAACACCCGGCTGCAGGATACGACCAATGAGGTCCTGGGGCGTTTCCGCACCACCAACCCCGGCTCCGCAGCGCCGGTCAACCTGCCTGCGAATCAACCCGTCGAAGCACGCCGCGCAGCCTGACACTTTCTATCGCAGTTTTTAGCTTAGTCAAGCATCGGTTACAGGGCGGCTACCTGAATCAGGCAGCCGCATCCCCCATCGTTTCGATAATCTGCCCTCACGCGGGAGGCGTCGTATGCTCGCCCGCTATGTCTGCAACCTCCAAGCCCCGCCTGATTGTTTCCGGAGCACTTCCCCCTCTTGGACTCTCCTGACTCCCATCCCGCCCAATCGCAGGTGATCATGACCATCGCTGAACTCAAAGAGAAAAACATTACGGAACTGAGCCGCATTGCCCGCACCCTTGAAATTCCGGGCACCAGCGGTCTTCGCAAGCAGGATCTTATCTTCAAGATTCTTCAGGCCCAGAGCGAAAAGGAGGGCCACATCTTCGCCGACGGCGTGCTGGAGATCCTCCCCGACGGCTACGGCTTCCTGCGCTCGCCCGACTACAACTATCTGCCCGGCCCCGACGACATCTACGTCTCGCCGTCGCAGATTCGCAAGTTTGACCTGAAGACCGGCGACTCCATCAGCGGCAACGTCCGGCCGCCCCATGAAGGCGAGAAGTACTTCGCCCTGGTCAAGATCGAGGCCATCAACTTCGAGTCCCCGGAAGAGACCCGCAACAAGATTCTCTTCGACAACCTCACGCCCCTCTATCCGCAGGAACGCATCAAGATGGAGACCGTGCGCGAGGCCACCAGCGGCCGGGTCATGGACCTGTTGACGCCCGTGGGCAAGGGCCAGCGCGGCCTCATCGTCGCTCCGCCGCGCACCGGCAAGACGATGCTGTTGCAGTCCATCGCCAACTCCATCACCTCCAACCATCCTGAGGTCGTGCTGATCGTCCTGCTCATCGACGAGCGGCCGGAAGAAGTCACCGACATGCAGCGCTCGGTCAAGGGCGAGGTCATCAGCTCCACCTTTGACGAGCCGGCGGCCCGCCACGTGCAGGTAGCCGAGATGGTCATCGAGAAGGCCAAACGCCTCGTGGAACACAAGCGCGATGTAGTCATCCTGCTCGACTCCATCACCCGCCTTGCCCGCGCCTACAACACCATCGTGCCCCCTTCGGGCAAGGTGCTCTCCGGCGGCGTGGACTCCAATGCCCTGCAGCGGCCCAAGCGCTTCTTCGGCGCAGCCCGCAACATCGAAGAGGGCGGTTCGCTCACCATCATCGCCACCGCGCTCGTCGATACCGGCTCGCGCATGGACGAGGTCATCTTCGAAGAGTTCAAGGGCACCGGCAACATGGAAATCATCCTGGACCGCAAGCTGGTGGACAAGCGCGTCTTCCCGGCCATCGACATCCAGCGCTCCGGCACCCGCAAGGAAGAGCTACTCATTCCCAAGGAAGATCTGCAGCGCGTCTGGGTGCTGCGCAAGGTGCTCAATCCGCTCTCCCCGGTTGAAGCAATGGAGTTGCTCATCAGCCGACTGGAGAAGGTGCGCAACAACGCTGAATTCCTGCAGAACATGAACCAGCTTTAAAAAACAGGTGAGCGGCGACCCTTTGCGGATTCGCCGCTCGCTGGTAAGATAAGAGAAGTCGTGGGGCTGTAGCTCAGCTGGGAGAGCGCCTCGTTCGCAACGAGGAGGCCAGCGGTTCGATCCCGCTCAGCTCCACCAACCTCCCTTCCATCACATCGCCGATTCCGGCCCTTCTCTAGCCGAACAAATCCTTCATCTTGTCCAGCAGCCCGGGAGACGTCGGCTTATTGTCCACCGTCATGGTCTCCGCCAGCTTGGTCACCAGTTCCCGCTGCGCCTTGCTCAGCTTGCGCGGAATCTGCACTACGACTCGGACAATCAGATCGCCGCGGCCTTTTTCGTTCAGATACGGAACGCCTCGTCCGCGCACATTCAGTTCCTTGCCGCTCTGCGTGCCCTCTGGAATCTTCACCGTCACGGGCCCGTCGACGCCATCCAGCGCAATCTCCGCGCCCAGTACGGCCTGCGGAAAGCTGATGGGAATCACGCAGCGCAGGTCATGTCCGTCGCGCTCAAAAAAGTCATGCGAACGGATGGACAACACCACGTAGAGATCGCCGCTGGGGCCTCCCGAGCGGCCGGCATCGCCCTCGCCGCCATAGCGAATGCGCGTGCCGTCTTCCACGCCGGGCGGCACCTTCACGTTCAGCTTGCGTTCGCGGCTCACGCGCGTCTCGCCCCGGCAACTCTGGCAGGGGTCGCCGATAATGGAGCCCGTGCCGCTGCATGCCGCGCACGTGCGCGCCACGCTGAAGAATCCCTGCTGATAGCGCAACTGGCCCCGGCCATGGCACTGCGGGCAGGTGCTCGGCCCGCGGCCTGAGGCGCTGCCGCTTCCGTGGCAGGTCTCGCACGACTCCAGCCGCCGGATCTTCACCTCGGTCTCCGTGCCAAAGATCGCGTCTTCAAAGTTGATCGTCAGGTCAAAGCGCAGGTCGTCGCCGCGTCGCTGACGAGTCGCGCGCTGCTGCCCTCCGCCCATGTTGAACATCTCGCCGAACAGGTCGCCGAAGATGTCGCCCAGGTCCACGCCGCCTGCGAACGGACCGCCGGCGAAGCCGCCCGGTCCACCGCCGCTCACGCCGGCGTGCCCATAACGGTCATACGCGGCGCGCTTATCCGCGTCGGTCAGCACCTGGTACGCTTCGCTGGCTTCCTTGAACTTCTCTTCCGCGGCGTGATCGCCCGGATTGCGGTCAGGATGATACTTCATCGCCAGCTTGCGATACGCGCTCTTCAACTCCTGGTCACTGGCCTCGCGCGAAACGCCCAGAACCTCGTAGTAATCTGCTTTGCTCACTCGTGTATTCAAACCTGCTTAAAACCTTGTTGTGGTGTAAAGCGTACCGGCCTCAGACTGTGCCGCCACCAACCTCCGACTGCGGCAGCACAAGAATCGGAACCCGTAAACTACTCGCTCGTCTGCTTGGGATTGGTGGCAACACGCACCAGCGCCGGCCGCAGCAGCTTCTCCCGCAGCCGGTAGCCGCGGCGAATCTCCTCGGCCACATGCTGGTCCGGCAGGTCCTCGCGCTCCACTGAGCCCAGCGCCTCGTGATGCCTGGGATCAAACTCCTCGCCAACCGCCGGTATCGGGTGCACCTGCATTTGACGCAGAACCTCTTCCATTTGCTTCACAATCAGTTCCACGCCCGTGCGCAGCTGCTCTGCTGAGCCGGTCGCCTTCAGCGCCAGCTCAAAGTTGTCCAGCACCGGCAGAAACTGCTCCACCACGCTGCCCGTGGCATAGTCGCGAAACTCCTGCCGCTCCCGTTCCGCGCGCTTGCGGGCATTCTCAAACTCAGCCTGCAGCCGGGCCACCCGGTCCACAAGCTGGTCCCGTTCCGCCTTCAGCAGTTCCAGCTCTGCCTTCAGCTTGTCATGCTCGGCACGGCTCACGGTTCCGGCCTCGCCCTCCGCTGCAGCGGCCTCCGTCTCCGGCTGGGTTTCCGAGGCAGTTGCATTCTCCTGGGCTGCGGCTTCCGTCGCTTCCGGTGCCGTTATCTCTGTTTCCTGTTCAGGCATACTTCTACGCATTCTCCGAAATATCTTGGCCATTCTCTTCCATGATAAATTCCCGAGCGCTCCTGGGTCGGGCAAGTTTGCTCCAAAGGCGACAAGCCGCCAGTCGCGGCCATCCTGCACCGCCCCCGGTCACAGCCCCCGGTCGCAGGGTCAGGCAGCTCAAACATCGGGAGTTATTCCGTCGGGACGTCCAGGATGCGCTGCGACAATCCAGCCACATAGCGCACAGCCTGAATCATCTCCTGGTACTGCATGCGCGTAGGCGCAATCACCGCCACGGTGCCCAGATTGGCTCCGCCCAGCCGGGCCGGGGCGCCAATCAGCACCAGGTCCTGCATGGCCGGCGATGCCTCATCCAGCCCCACCACCACGCGCACCTCCTGCTGACGCCCGTCCACATACGCCGTCAGCAGCTCCACCAGCCGCTGTTTGGCCTCCAGGGCCAGCAGCATCTGGCGCATCCGCTCTCGATCCACTTCGGAGGCAATCAGGTTCGCCATGCCGTCTACAAAAATGGTGGGAGAAGCCTCAACGCCCACCAGCGCACCCTTGCTGCACAGCTCTTCCACTGAGGCCAGCATCTGGTGATAGGCGGCTCGCTCGGCTTCCATCCTCCGCGCCACCTCGGCGCGAATCCTGTCGATCAGCCATCCGCGAAAGTTCTCATTCAGATAGCGCGCGGCCGTTTCCAGCTCCACATGCGTCAGATCACGATCCAGCGCCAGCACGCGGTCGTGCACAGCGCCGGCCTGGGTCACCAGCACCGCCAGCACCCGTCCCGTAGCCAGCCGCGAAAAGTGAATATGCTCCAGCACCTGCCGCTCGGTTGAGCCGGCAAGCGCCACGCCCAGCCCCTGCGAGATCAGCGCCAGCACATGCGAGGTGCGTTCCAGGTATTCCGTGGTGCTCGCCACGCCGCTGAAGCTGTCCTCAATCTGGCCGCGCCGTGCCTGGCTCAGCGGCATCACATCAGCCGCCGGAGCCGCAACGCCAATCGACGCCGCGCTCATCCGCCCCAGCTGCGCGTCCTGCCGCGTAATCTGCTCCACGTAGAAGCGAAACGCCGACGCCGTAGGCACGCGCCCCGCCGAGGTGTGCGGCTGGTCCAGCAAGCCCGATTCGCCCAGCGTCGCCATCACATTGCGAATCGTCGCCGAACTTAATCCTTCTTTATTGGCAAAGTAGCGCGCAACCGCCTGCGAGGCCACAGGTTCGCCCGTGGCAATGTAGAGCTCGATGATGGCTGTCAGTACCAGCCGCTCTCGCGGACTGACGCGCACCTCTGGCATCTGTTCCGCTCCCCTGGCAGGCCGTCGCAGGAAAAACCCGCCTGCCATCCCACCCCATTAAATCCATGCTAATCTGCAACTTACTCCGCACAGACTGGGGCAGCAATTCTGTATCCATTGTAGGAATCGCAAAACTGCACTGTCAAGAAAGCGTTGGCGTCTAGGGTTGGTTGTAGTAGTCCGTTATGGTGCGCACCACCACGCCCGGCTCATCCACCTGGAGCGTCAATCCGTGATAGTCGTCCGCACGCGCCACCGCGGGCGGATCAAACGAAAGCGTATAGAAGGCATTGGCATCGGCATAGCACTGCTCAATCTGCCCGGCCAGATCATTGTTCGGCCCCAGAATCAGGCCGCCACTCTGCACCGCCAGCACCTTCAGCGCCAGGTTGCCCAGGTCCACATCTGCGGGCCCCCGCACCGGATTGAGAAACGATCTATAAAGCTCCGCGTAAGTCGGGCTCGAGTCGGCCATATTCAGGCTGAAAACGGCCATGCGTGCCTCCCGCAGACGCGTTGAAAGCTCCACGACCGTGTCAAACATCCGCTGCTGATCCTTTTCGGAAAAGCTGTCCGCGTGACGATCGAGGATGGGCCAGCCCCAGCCCAGCCAGACCAGCAGCTTGCGGCCCGGCTTCTGCGACTCGTTCTCCGCAATGGCCTCCATCTGTTGTATGGAGTACTGTGCGCGCTCCAGCAATCCGTCATAGCCCTGCGCCGAATCGATCGTGCGAACATTGCCCGGAATCCCGGCCACGATCTTCGCCAGCGCCTTCCCGTCAAGGGTCGGCTGAGACAGCACATGCACCGCCGTATCCGTCAGGGTAATCAGCGTGGTCGGTTGCGCAAGCCTGCCTCCGTCTTCGCGCAGAAACTGCTCCAGCTCACCTTCCACAAACGCCACCTGCTGGAACGGCAGGTTCACCATATCCAGCACCAGAAACACTTCCACTTGAGGATTGGGCTTGACCAGGATGCCGTCGTAGGAGCGGAAGGAGAGTATCTTTACCGGCCTGCCGTTATCCAGCAGCTTCATCTCCCACGGCTGCAAGCCAGTCACCGGCTTCCCTGCCGCATCCCGAATCACCGCGTCCAGCTTGATCTTGCCCTCGCGCAGTACAAGCGTCTTCGGCGGAGTTGCAGGGCGGTTGTGCAGCGCCGGATTACCGGGCTCAGTCTGCTGCGCGCCGGGCTGTTCCGCGCGAAGGGGCAACAGGAGGGTTAGAAACACAAGACTGCACACAACAGACCGGCTCATCCACTCCAACTTTCCGGGGGTGCAGTTTAACAGCAAGCGCAGGCCAACTCTACAAGGACGCCGAAAGCGACAGCCGGGTTGCATTCACGTCCTCCCTTTCCGCAAACACTCGCGCCATCGCGCCGGACAGCTCGCCTAAGGTTGCGTCAGGATGCGCAAGTCGCCGCGAAACAGGTGATATCCGTCGAAGACAATGTCATTCATCATGGAGATCTCCGGTCCATAGGGGTCCGGTCCCGGCGCTCTCCGCGGCGGCACTTCTCGCCCCACGGAGACAGCCACGCTGCGAGCCGGGCAGTAGTAAGTCTTCCCGCCCAGCTCCACCGGGCCGTACTCCACCAGAATGTCGGACCGCTTGACCGGCAGTTGTGGCGCGAGTTCCGCCTCCACCGTCAGCCGCAGAATCGTGCCCGTGGCGGCATCGATCCCGATCTTCCCGCGATAGGGCGAAAGAGCATTCACCACCACCGCTATGCCCTTTGCGTTGTAGTTGCGATACGCAATGCGAAAATGCGACTCCTTCAGCGGAACCTTGTAGGCAAACACCGCCTCAGGGCCCGTCCGACCCTGCTCCCAGTGGCTCCAGTACAGGCTTCCGTGCACAGAGTCCATGAACACATTGGTCAGCAGCGGCCCAAACGTGCCCGAGACCGTAAGCACATCCTGGTCTTTCTTCGGGTTCGGATGCCGCCCCTTCTGCTCGGTGACCTCCTCGCGGCCACTCGAATACGTAACCCTGTCCGTGAAGATGTCTTTCACGTGCCAGGGCTGGCCACCCCAAACCACTGTGCCGTATGGGCCGCTCAGCTTCTCGGTGTCGTCGTATTGCGTGGTCGTGCGCGCAGCGTACAGGTTCGGCAGGCGGGTTCCCAGGCCGTTCAGATACTCCACAGCCCGCATCAGAATCTTCTTCTGATCCTCGATTCCCGGCGCCGGATTGGCCAGCACATCCACCCGCGGAGCATCGAGAAACGCCGAGGCATCCGCCAGCGCCACCAGTGCCTGCCGCGTCTTTCTGCCGTGCAGACTGGTCTTCCACGCATCCAGTCGCGCGCTGCTCATGCGCTCCGTCAGCGACATGCCCGACAGCTCCCGCGCCACGTCCGCATCGCGCCGGCCATAGTTCTCGCGCAGCACCTCTTCCAGTTGCGCAATCGTCACCGGCTTTACGTTGAACGCAGCCTCATGTTCTCGCGGCACATACTGCGGACGCGCCTGCCGCGGCGCCGCCTTGGTTGCAGGTGCCTGCTGCGGAACGGCCACACCTGGAGCACACAGCAGCAGGAGCACGAGCGCCAGCGGCCTGCCAATCAGGGTGCCCATCTTGCCAGCCTCTCTATCCAACCGCCTCACCCGCGTCCATCCTCCTCTCTACTCTTCAGCAGGCCGACAACCAGGATTCGCCCATCGTCTGCAGCCACTTCATTCCCTGGGAAACTCGCCTGTCTTGTTGCAGTTGAGTCTAATCCCTTCCTTGCGCAGGGGCATAATAGAGACTGTGGTTCGCTGAGTTTCCGGAGGTTGCGTTTCCCATGAGATATCGAACCGGTGGCGTTGTGCTGCTTGCCGCTCTTCTTGCCGTGGGAGCAAATCGTGTCATCGCGCAATCCTCCGCCACCCCGGCCGCCTCGGTCGCGGGCGATGCCGCTGCATGGAACCAGAGCCTGAGCGACTGGCGAACCGCGCGCGAGCGCGAACTGGACGCCCCCGACGGCTGGCTTACGCTCGTCGGACTGGAGTGGCTCAAGCCCGGCATCAACTCCTTCGGAGCCGCCGCCGACAATGCCATCCCCATTCACGCCCAGGCGCCCGCCCACATCGGCATGATCACCGTCAGCGGAGCCACAGTGCAGCTATTGGCTCCAGCAGGTGGATTCCCTCCCGACTTGAAAACCAACGGCGCCCCGGCCCGCGAGGGCACGCTCTCCGTCAGCAACACCCAGCCCACCGCCATCACCTGGCATGGGCTCTCCATGGTGGTTCTCGAGCGCGGCAACCGTTACGCGCTGCGCATCAAAGACGCCGACTCGCCCACCCGCACCGGCTTTCACGGGCTCCACTGGTACGCGCCTGACCCCACCTACGTCGTCACCGCGCGCTGGATCCCCTACAATCCTCCGCAAGTCGAGGCCATCCCCACCGCTATTGGAACCACGCTCAACATGACGTCCCCCGGCGTGGCCGAATTCCTGCTCAAGGGCAAGGTCTACCTGCTGGAGCCAGTCCTGGAAGGCGGCGCAAACAACTCGCTCTTCTTCATCCTGCGCGACGAAACCAGCCAGACCACCACCTACGGCGGCGGGCGGTTTCTCACCACGGGCCTGCCCAGCGCCGGACTCACACAGCCCGGCTCGCTCACCCTCGACTTCAACCGGCTCTACAATCCGCCCTGCGCCTACACGCCCTACGCCACCTGTCCCCTGCCGCCGGAGAAGAATCGTCTCCCCGTCGACATTCAGGCCGGCGAACAGCGCTACACGCCCTGAGGCAAAGCAACACAGAAAAAGCCCCGGCGCATGCTGCACGCCAGGGCTATCCCGTACTTCTTCACGCGCCGCC
>JAJYBT010000032.1 GCA_021778875.1 Acidobacteriota bacterium
CAATGGATCAGTCCGAGGAGAGCCTGCGCATCCTGCGCAATCGCTATGGCGCGGGGTTGGCGACGATGACGGACCTGCTGAGCGCGGAAGATGCACAGCGCCAGAGCCAGACCAACTATTGGCATGCGGTGTACGGCAATGCCGTGGCGTATGCCCAACTGTTATTCGCGACAGGGACACTGACTCCTGATGCGGCGGAGGTTTTGCAATGAAGATTGTTTTGTCGGTTTGTTTGATCGCCGCCTCTTCGGCGATGCTGGCCGGATGCAACTCCGGGGATAAGAGCCAACCGGCCGCGACGCAGACGGCCCAGGCCCGCGTGGTGACGAGCCAGCAGCAGCAGGCGGCGGAGGCCATCCGCGCCACGGGCACGCTGCACGCGCATGAGACGGCGGTGGTGTCCGCGCAGGTGGTGGGCCGCATCCAGCAGGTGCTGGTGCATGAGGGCGACAGCGTGCGCGCCGGGCAAACGCTGGCGGTGCTGGATGACGCCACGCTGCGCGCAGCCGTGGAGCAGGCGCAATCTGGCGTGAAGGCCGCCGAGAACCAGCAGGCAGCAGCGCAGACCAATGCAGCACTGGCAGCCAGCACGCTGGCGCGCTACCAGCAGTTGCAGTCGCAGAAGAGCGTGAGCCCGCAGGAACTGGATGAAGTGACTCGCCGCTCTGAGGCAGCCTCGGCACAGGTGGATGCGATGCGCGCGCAGAGCAACGCCGCCAAGGCGCAGGCAACCAGCGCGCAGACCATGCTGAGCTACACACGCATTCGCGCTCCGTTTGCGGGCGTGGTGACGGCGCGCATGGCCGACCCCGGCACGCTTGCCTCGCCGGGCGTTCCGCTGCTGCAGGTGGACAGCGCAGGGCCGCTGCAGTTGCAGGCCACGGTGGATGAGTCCGCCATCAACATGATTCACATGGGCATGAAGATTCCGGTGCGGGTGGATGCCGCGGGCGGAGCCGATTTGACAGGCACCGTAGCGGAGATTGTTCCCGCGGCGGACCCGGCAAGCCACAGCTTTACGGTGAAGATCAACCTTGCTCCCTCCAAGCTGTTGCGCGCGGGCATGTATGGCACTGCGGAGATTGCCACGGGCACGCGCCAGGCGATTCGTGTGCCGCGCTCGGCGATTGTCATTCGCGGCTCGCTGCCGTGCGCCTACGTGCTCGACGGCAACGGCATTGCGCAGATGCGCTACGTGACGCTGGGCGCCGCACAGGGCAACCTGGTGGAGGTGCTGTCGGGCATCTCTGCCGGAGAGAAGCTGGTGGATGATCCGGGAGATCGGGAACTGGCCGGCAAGCGCATCGAGGTCCAGCCATGACGACAGAGAATCCGAAACACGCCGGGCTGGGACTGGCCGGACGGCTGGCCCATGCCTTTCTCAACTCCAAGCTGACGCCGCTGTTTGTTGTGGCGTCGCTGGCGCTGGGCGTCTTCTCCGTTGCGGTGATTCCGAGGGAAGAAGACCCGCAGATCCTTGTGCCGATGCTGGACATCACGACGGCGATGCCGGGTGCGTCGCCGGCTGAGGTGGAGCAGCGCGTCACCATGCCGATCGAGACGATGGTGCACGAGATCTCCGGCGTGGAGTATGTCTACTCGACATCGAGCCCGGGGCAGAGCCTGGTGATTGTGCGCTTCCTGGTCGGCACGCCGCAGGAAGATGCGCTGATCAAGGTTTACAGCAAGCTCTACTCCAACCTGGACCGCATGATTCCGGGCGTCTCTCAGCCCATCATCAAGGCTCGCTCGATTGATGACGTGCCGATTCTGTCGCTCACGCTGTGGGGCGCGCACTACAACGGTTATCAGCGCCGCGCGATTGCGGATGAGGTGCAGCACAACATTCAGCAGACGCCGGACGTCTCAGAGAGCACGGTGATCGGCGGGCTGCCGCGCACCATGCGCGTGATGCTGAGCACGGCCAAGCTGAATGCCTACGGGCTTTCGCCGCTGGCGATTGTCGGTCATCTGCAGGCGGCCAACGCCAAGCTGCAGGCGGGCAGCTTTGCGGAGAACAACCAGGAGATCCGGGTGGATGCGGGCGACCTGTTCACCAGCCGCAAGGACCTGGAGTCCGTGGTGGTGGCGGTCGATCACGGGCGGCCTGTGTATCTGCGCGATGTTGCCGACCAGATACTTGATGGCCCATCAGACCCGGCCAATTACGTGCTCTTCGGCACGACGAACTCCAGCGCCGGACCGAACCAGGTTGCGCAGCAGTATCCCGCGGTGACCGTGACTGTGGCCAAGCGCAAGGGAACCAACGCAACCGACATTGCCAATGCCGTGCTGAAGCGCGTGCAGGAGATGAAGGGCGTCCAGATTCCCAACGACGTTACGGTTACGACGACGCGCAACTACGGCGACACAGCCAAGGCCAAGTCCGATGAGTTGCTGGAGCACCTGCTGCTGGCCACGCTGTCGGTGACGTTTCTGATTGCGCTCTTTCTTGGCTGGCGCGAGTCCGGCGTGGTGCTGCTGGCCATTCCTGTAACGCTGGCGCTCACCATGTCCATCTTTTACTTTCTGGGCTACACCATCAATCGCGTCACCCTGTTTGCGCTGATCTTCTCGATCGGCATCCTGGTGGACGACGCCATTGTGGTGGTGGAGAACATGGTGCGGCACTTCCGGCTGCCGGAGAATCAGCATCGCCCGTGCAGCGACGTGACGGTGGAGGCGGTTGCCGAGGTGGGCAATCCCACCATTCTGGCCACCTTTGCCGTGATTGCGGCTGTGCTTCCCATGGCCTTTGTCCGCGGCCTGATGGGCCCGTACATGCGGCCCATCCCGGTGGGCGCCTCGGCGGCGATGCTGTTCTCGCTGATGGTGGCCTTTGTGGTGTCGCCGTGGGCTGCAATGCGGCTGCTGGGCAAGCACCTGGGCGGAGCGCGCACCCTGGAGCCAGAGCAGGAGAACTGGAGAACGCGGCTCTACCGGCGCGTGATGACGCCGCTGATCGCTTCCGCCAGAAACCGCATGCTGTTTTTCATCGCCGTGATTGTGCTGCTGCTCATCTCGGTTGCGCTGGTTCCGCTGGGGCTGGTGCGCGTGAAGATGCTGCCCTTCGACAACAAGAGCGAGCTGCAGGTGGTGGTGAACATGCCGGACGGCACGCCGCTGGAGCAGACGCTGCGCGTGGCGCAGGCGCTGGGCACCGAGCTGGCTCGCCAGCCGGAGGTGATCAACTACCAGGAGTATGCGGGGACATCGGGCCCGTACAACTTCAACGGCCTGGTGCGCCACTACTTCATGCGTCGCATGCCGAACCAGGCCGACATCCAGGTGAACCTGTTGCCTGCCAACAAGCGCAGTGCGCAGAGCCACGCCATTGCCAAGCGGCTGCGTCCGCTGCTGATTGCGATTGGCAACCAGTACGGCGCGCGCATCCAGGTGAGCGAGGTTCCGCCGGGACCGCCGGTGATCCAGACGCTGGTGGCCGAGGTGTATGGGCCGGATCCGGACGGGCAGGTTCGCGTTGCCCAGCAGATCAAGTCCATCTTCCAGAGCACGCCGGGCGTGGTGGATACCGACTGGTATGTGGAGGACCCGCAGACCCAGCTGGCGATTCACGTGGACCAGGTGAAGGCCGCGCAGCATGGCATTGCGGTGGCGGACGTGGCCAAGGCGCTGACGCTTGCCACCTCGGGCATGGAGGTGGGCCTGCTGCACGACGGCAACTCGCGTGAGCCGATTCCGATGACGGTGCAGTTCACGCGTCCGGATCGCTCGTCCGAGCAGGCCCTAGAAAACATTCACCTGCCCGGAGCCGATGGCTCGATGGTCTCCCTGCGAGAGCTTGTGACCATCGATCACGAAACGATTCCGCGCAGCATCTACCACAAGAATCTGCGTCGCGTGGTGTACGTGACCGGCGATGTGGCCGGCGCGGAAGAGAGCCCCGTGTACGCGATTCTGAAGATGAACAAGCAGCTGGACAACCTGAAGCTGCCGGCCGGCTACACGCTCACGCGCTACAACGCGGAGATGCCTGAGTCGTCCGATCACTACTCGATGAAGTGGGACGGCGAATGGCAGATCACGATCGAGGTCTTCCGCGATCTGGGCCTTGCCTTTGCCGCAGTACTGGTGCTGATCTACGTGCTGGTGGTCGGCTGGTTCCGGTCCTTCATTGTGCCGCTGATCATCATGGCGCCGATTCCGCTGACGCTGGTGGGCATTCTGCCCGCGCATGCGCTGATGGGCGCGTTCTTTACGGCAACGTCGATGATCGGCTTTATTGCCGGCGCCGGCATCATCGTGCGCAACTCGATCATCCTGGTGGACTTCATCGAGCTGCGACGCAGCCAGGGAGTGGAACTGGGTCAGGCAGTGATTGACGCAGGTGCGATTCGCTTCCGCCCGATGCTGCTGACGGCAGCCGCCGTTGTGGTGGGCGCAAGCGTGATTCTGACGGACCCCATCTTCCAGGGACTTGCCGTATCGCTGATTGCCGGGGCCATTGCATCCACGTTCCTTTCGTGGCCCACGATTCCGATTCTGTACTACATCGTTCACTCGCACACCAAGCAGGATATTTCCTGTGAATCTGAGAAATAACAAGGAGAACTCTCATGACCGTTGAACGCGCACTTCGCATGGCTGCAGGCATCGTGGTTCTGGTATCGCTTGCGCTGGCTCACTTTGTCTCACTGAACTGGCTGTGGCTGACAGCCTTTGTGGGACTGAACCTGCTGCAGTCGGCCTTTACCAACTGGTGCCCCGCCATGATGATCTTCCGCGCGATAGGCCTGAAAGATGCAACCTGCGGGACCAAGTGAGGACGCATGACAGACAAGCGATTTGATGCGTCGCAGGCGCATCGGCTGGATGCGCCGGAACGGCTGACATGGTTGCCTCCCGGCGAGGTGGTGCAGGCGCTGGGCATTCAGCCGGGCGACGTGATTGCCGACATCGGCGCGGGCACGGGATACTTTGCCCTGCCGATGGCAATCGCGGCGGGACCGCAAGGCAAGGTATTCGCCGTGGATGCGCAGGCGGAGATGCTGGGACATCTGCAGGAGAAGATCTCCAAGCACGAAGCAGAGGGCATTGAGCTGGTGCATGCGGAAGCGCACGCAACCGGCCTGCCCGCAGCAAGCTGCAACGTGGTCTTTCTGGCCAACGTGTGGCACGAGTTTGCCGATCGCGCCGCCGTGCTCGCCGAGGCCAAACGCATCCTGAAGCCCGCGGGACACATCGCCATTCTGGACTGGCGTCCGGATGTGGAGCGCGAGGCCGGACCGCCGCTCGATCACCGCATCCGCGCGGCAGATGCCGTGCAGGAACTCCAGGGCGCTGCGTTTGCAAAGGCAGGGCAGTGCAACATTGGCAAATATTCCTGGCTTGTCCAGGGGGAGTGGAAGGGATGACTGCCCGGAAACACTCCGCCGAGGCAGGGGCAACCCGGCCACGGCGGAGTGAGCAGGTGAAGGACGAGGTGTATCGCCAGATGTTTCGGCTGGAGGCGAGCCGTCCTGGCGCCGAGTTGGATCTCGCCCTTGCGCTGCTGCGCGCATGGATGGATGCGGAATCCAAACCCGAGAGCTGCGAGGAGCGGCAGTGGCTGCACAAGATTTGCCCCATATGCATTGCAATGATCGAGACTGCGATGCATCCGGGCAGCCCGTCGCGCTCCTGCGTGCAGTGAGCATGAAGACTGGCTCCGGCGTTCCGGCCCCAACCGGAGCAATGCGACGCGCGGCCAATGCAGCGAATATACTAGAGATGAGACGCACTTTTTCCCATGCGCCCTGAACTGATACAAGCTGCAGAACTGTTGCAACGCAATACGCCCGAAGCTGTGGAAGAGGCGATCCGGTTGCTGCAGAACACGGTCTATTCCTTCAGCATGAAGGTCTGCGGGCATCCGGAGGATGCCGAAGACACCATGCAGGAGGTGCTGTATCGTTCGCTGGGTCATCTGGCCAAAATTCAGGACCCGCAGGCGCTGGCGGTGTGGCTTTACACGGTGACACGAAACCGCTGCTGGCGCATGCGCCGGAAACCGGCGAACACGCCGGCGCGCACGCTCTCACTGGATGAGCTGATGCCGGATGATGCGGAGCTTGGCCGCCTGCTGCAGGATGCCGCGGAAGATCCGGAGGGCAACCTGCTGCACGCCGAGCGGCATCACCTGCTGCATGAAGCGGTGCTGCACATTCCGGCGCAGTTGCGGATTGTGCTGGTGCTGCACGACATGGAGGACCTGAACACGGACCAGGTTTCGCAGATACTCGATCTGCAGCCGGGAACGGTGCGGGTTCGGCTGCATCGCGCGCGACTGGCCGTGCGCAAGGAGATGGGCCGCGTGCTGGAAGGCGAAGCAGCGCAGGCGGAGGCACAGACCGCAACGAGCCGGAAGCGCGGCAAGACAAAGGCGGGCAAGCGCCCCACGGCGTGCAAGGAACTGTTCTCGAACCTCTCAGAGTATCTGGATGGGCGCGTGGAGCCGCGCACGTGCGAGGAGATGCAGGCGCACATTGAAGGATGTCCGTCCTGCGTGGCTTTTCTGCGCGACCTGCGCGCGGCCATTGACCGTTGCCGGGCGATGGAGGTTCCGTGCGATCCGGCGGTGGCGCCGAGGCTTCGCTCCATTCTGACGCGCGAGTATCTGCGCATGCTGGGAATGGCGGTACCGGAGAGTACGCAGGCCGCGCTGTAACACAACGCCGGTCTTGTGGCTTTTAAGTAAGGAAGACTAAGGAGAAGCATGGAAATTAAAGTCAAACATCTGGACCAGGTCCGGTTCGCGATTGAAGCGCGTTCGCACACGATCATCTGCGATCAGCCGACGGATAACGGCGGCGCGGATACGGGCATGACGCCACCCGAGTTTCTGCTGGCATCGCTGGGCTCTTGCGCGGCTTTTTATGCGGTGCAGTACCTGAGGACGCGGAACCTGGACCAGCAGAACGTGGAAGTGACGGTGACCGCAGAGAAGCTGAAGCCGCCGGCGCGGCTGGGCAACTTCCGCATCCAGGTGAATTGCCCGGTGCAACTTACGGAAGAGCAGACGCAGGGCCTGATCCGCTCTGTGCATCACTGCCTTGTGCACAACACGCTGCTGAATCCGCCGGAGATCAAGATTGAGCTGGCGATGGGCGAGCTTGCGGCGCAGTAAAGTAGATTGAACGGCAGCGGACGGCCTTGCTGCATCCGGCAGCACAGGACTGCGGATGCGGCAAGGCCGCGAGCTTCGCAATCGGAATCGCGGTAGAGGCCCGAGGATCGAATGGCAAGCCTGGAAAACTTTCGACTGGTCGTCTTCCGCACAGTCGCGGAGCAGTGCAGCTTTCGCAAAGCGGCGGAGGAACTCTACCTGACGCAGCCCGCGGTGAGCCTGCAGATCAAGGCGCTGGAAGAGGACCTGGGCGTGCAACTGTTTGACCGCAGCGGGTCGCGCATTGCGCTGACGGCTGCGGGCAGAAAGCTGCTGGACTATGCGCAGCAGGTGAATGCGCTGCTGACCAGGGCCGAGCAGGAGGTGGCGGCGCTGAGCGGCGAGCATGCCGGGCACCTGGCGCTGGGCGCCTCCACCACGATTGCGCAGTATGTGCTGCCGAGACTGGTGAGCGAGTTTTGCCGCGAGCATACGCGCGTGCAGCCGACGCTGATCAGCGGCAACACGGAGCATATTGTGAGCGCCGTGGTGCAGCAGCAGATCGCGCTGGGGCTGATTGAGGGCCCTGCGCACAGCCGCGATGTGAAGACGGAGCCGTTCCTGCTGGATGAGCTTGTGCTGATTGCGCCGGCGGCGCATGAATGGGCGGAGCGCGGCACGATTCAGCCCGCGGAGATTCAAGAGACGCCTTTGCTGATGCGGGAGCGCGGCTCTGGAACGCGGCGCGTGATTGAGATTGCGCTGGAGCGGCACCACGTGAAGCGCTCTGCGCTGAAGATTGTGATGGAACTGGACTCCATTGAGGCCATCAAGTCCGCGGTGGAGGCGGGCCTGGGCGTGGGCTTTGTGTCCCGCTGGGCGCTGGCCAAGGATATGCGGCTGGGAAGCAGCTTCAAGATTGTCGAGATCGAAGGCTTGCGGATACGGCGCGATTTTCTGCTGGCGTATCTGTCCGGGCCGGGGCCGCAGGGGCTGGCGCAGGAGTTTCGCCGCTTTCTGTTTGCGCGCGCGGGTGCTCGCCGTGCGCAGCCCAAAAGCGCGCAGGCATAGCGCCGCTCGCCTGCTGATAAAAACCGCAAATAGGCAATGAGGACTTCTGCTTGGACGCGCAGAATTTGCTGCGCCATGCTTAAGTTGTGTCCAAGAATATTTTCTTTGCCGGATTGATCGTTGCTGCCAGCGGATTGCTTTCGCCGCCATTGGCGCTGGTGGCGGGGCTGGCCTACGGATTCACCTTTGCGCATCCCTACCATCTGGATGCGAAGCGCCTGTCGAAGCTGCTGCTGCAGATCTCCGTGGTGGGTCTCGGCTTTGGCATGGATCTGCACGAGGTGCTGCATGCCGGGCGCACAGGCTTTCTGTACACGGCGCTGAGCATCAGCTTTGCCATGCTGCTGGGCTGGGGGCTGGGCAAGGTGCTGCATGTGAAGCAGCGCATCTCGTTCCTCATCTCCACCGGCACGGCCATCTGCGGCGGTAGCGCCATTGCGGCGGTGGCTCCGGTGACGGACGCCAGCGAGGAAGAGATTGCGGTTTCCCTGGGCACGGTGTTCGTGCTGAACTCGATTGCGCTGCTGGCCTTTCCGGCGATCGGCGTCATGCTGCACCTGACGCAGACACAGTTCGGGCTGTGGTCGGCGCTGGCCATCCACGACACCAGTTCCGTGGTGGGCGCGGCGGCCAAGTATGGCGCTGTGGCGCTGGCCGTGGGCACCACGGTCAAGCTGGCGCGCGCCTTGTGGATTGTGCCGATGTCGGTGGGGACATCGATGGTGCGCAAGAGCAAGGCAAAGATTCAGCTGCCGTGGTTCATCCTCTTCTTCTGCCTTGCCGCGGTGGCCAACACCTACCTGCCCGCGCTGCAACCGGCTTATGCGCAGATGAAGCATCTGGGCATCATCGGGCTGACGGTGACGCTATTCCTGATCGGCACCGGACTCTCCGCAAAGACGCTGCGCGAGGTGGGTGTACGTCCTCTGCTGCAAGGAGTGCTGCTGTGGGTTGTGGTGGCTGCGGGCTCACTGGCGCTGATACGCGCCGGCTGGATCGCGCTGTAAACCACGCGCGACACGAGATACCCGGCCCCGGCGGCCGGGTATCTCTTTTTGCCCACCACTTTGCGCGCAGGCTTTAATTTGGCCCGGAGTCGCCCAGCAGATGCGACATGGTCTGGCTGTAGCCACGACGAAATGCCTCGCGATAGGCGCCCCACAGATCGCGCGGGACATCATCGGGATGGCGAAACTCGTCGCGATTGTTCACATCCGGGCGGCGGTGATTGCCATAGTCCTTCCGCGCGCCCTCCATGCCATCGAGGAAGCCGCGACGCTGGATCTGGTTGTAGGCGGAAGGGATCACGTCCCACCGGCCGGGCGCAGCGCCGCCGAGCAGGCGAGACATGGAAACGGTGTAGCCGCGACGAAAGCCCTCGCGATAGGGCTCCCAAAGCTCGGGCGGCATGTGCGGATTGAGATACTCCCAGCGGTTATTGACGTCCGGCTGGCGGTGATTGCCGTAGTCCTTGCGCGCGCCAATGAGCCCGTCGCGGAAGCCCTGGCGCTGCGCGTCGTTGTACCACCGGGGAGGCGCATCCGCGTCGTCGCGGCCGTACCCGGGTGGTGGAGGCCCATGCTGCGCGCTGGCCGGAACGGCGGCCACAAGCCCGCCCGCCAGCAACGCCACGAAAATCAGAAAGATGAGATAAGAAGTGCGTTTCATAAGGAACCTCTTCGCGTGTGCATCCCGCGCGGCTGTCCGGCACGCAAGGATGTGACGCTGCGTGAATATCCACGGCCCGGCCAACCGGCTGATTTGGAAATCACGACGATTGTATATAGCAACCCGGTTCGCAGGCATTTGTTCCCGGCACGGCGCAGGTATCGGGAGTAACCGGCGCCTGCCGCGTTGCCAGCGTTAAGCCGGCGTTTTACGGCTTGCCGGGAAGGCCGCGCGGCAGATGCTTTAGCATGGCCACATGGCGCCGCTGCTGGAAGTTCGCGACCTATGGATTCGGTTTGGCGGCAGCGAGGCTGTGCGCGACGTGAGCCTGCGCGTGGACGAGGGCGAGGTGCTGGGACTGGTGGGCGAGTCCGGCTCCGGCAAGAGCGTAACCTCGCTAGCCATTCTGGGGCTGCTGGGGCCTGCCGCGCGGGTGACGGGAGAGATTCGCTGGCATGGTGCGCCCGGTGCTGCGGCAGTGGACCTGCTGCGACAGCCGCCGGAGGCCATGCGCCGCCTGCGCGGCAAAGAGATTGCCATGATCTTTCAGGAGCCGATGACGGCTCTGAATCCAGTGATGACCATTGGCCGCCAGGTGGCGGAGTGCGCCATGGCCCACGCACACGGCTGGAGCGGGCGCGAGGCGAAGCGGCGGGCCATCGCGGCGCTGGAGTCGGTGGCGATTCCCGAGGCGGCCAGCCGGTACGATGACTATCCGCACCAGTTCTCCGGCGGCCAGCGGCAACGTATCCTTA
>JAJYBT010000033.1 GCA_021778875.1 Acidobacteriota bacterium
CATGTGACCTTCCTTTTCAAGGTTGTACTGCTTCTGGTTCATGTTTCTATCGCTTCCCCGTCTGGCAGGCGTGAAGCCGGTTGATGAGCACCATGGACCCAGTGCGACACTTCAGAGCTGAACTTGAGCGCATACCGTGTTCTAACTGCGTCCCTTGCGCTCCGCTGGAATTGCACATCACCGCCTCGGTGTCCTTCGATTCCGGAAGACGCCGTGACGGCTGAGAAGGATCTGAACTGGTTGCGTTCAAATACATCGATTTTCCAGCTGGCTCTGAATAGCGACCGAGCCATTTAATGCGCGCGGATTGAGGACTGTCAAGAAGAAAATCCATTTACTTGCCAATTCCTCGCACCGCTCAACCCGTCTTCACGCATCGGCCACCCAGTCTCTGGTGTGGCATGCTGCCGGCATTCCATCGTGCCGGTCCGCGGGGTTCGATTCATTTCCTTGTTCTCTGCCGGTGCGCTCCTCAGTACACTGGCAGGCCCCTGGCTTTTTATCGCCCGCCCCGCGACTGCAATCCCGCGGAACAAGCTTGAAACCTGGCCGATTTTCTCCATATTTCTGAAGAAGAAATTCCATTAGTTACACATTTTGGAATTTCACCACTCAAACGTTTAAGCGTTTGGAGTAGAACAGCCTTGTCGTTGAGCCGGGAGCCATTAAAACCCCTATAAACCACGATTGTCAAGCGAGACTTTCAAACACTCCACCAGCCCTTGCCCCAGTCTCCGCCCCCTGGCAGGCATGCCCCGCACAACCCCTTCCGGATGAACCAAATGCTGGGGATGACTTGCATGAGTCCCCCGGGAGCGGTCGCCCTGGTTCAAGGGGAACAAATCGAAGCCTTGCGTTGCGCCGCACCGGAGGACGCAAAACGGCTCATTGTCAGATTGGGGCAGTGTGCTCCCCCGCCTCGCGAAGCCGCAAATCGACGGGCTGGGGGCTTGACCGGCTGCCAACCCGCCTATTGCATCCGGGCGATGTCCCGAAACTGGCGGGCAACGGTCTCAAGAAAGGTCTCTATGCTGACTCCCTGGGGGGCTTCGAGCCCGGATTTTGCCTGGATGGCTCCCGCGATCCGCAGCGCCAGGGCCTGGCGGACAGGCAAGGGCAAGTCGAGCCTTCGCGCAAAAAAGCTCTCAAGCACCTCCAGGTCAGAGGGCGACAGCCTGGCGAGGCCGGCGGCGTCCAGCGCAAGGGTCGAGCCGGGTTCGGGCATCGGAGCTGTCTGGGAGAACGCAGGAGCCGTAATGGTGCGGGTGCCCATCTCGCCCCAGGACGGCGCCTCCTGCGCGCGATCACGGACGACCAGGGTTCCCGCAGCCAGGTCACCCAGCCGCTGGTGCTGGCGGGTGGCAAATACGGCGATGACGCCGACTGCATAAAAAAAGGGGATCTGGTCAATGTACCGGATGAAGTTGCGCGCCATGGACTCGAACAGGCCGATGGCGCGGCCGGAGCGCTGGATGACGCGGATTCCGGCGATGCGCTTGCCCGGCGTGCGCCCGCCCCAGAAGGCCTCAAACAAGGTGAAGTAGCCCCAGTTGAGCAGGAAGGAGATCAGCAGGTAAACGGCGATTGCCCATTGCGCCGAGAGCTTTGAGAACGCGCCGATGCCCGGCCGAAGAATCCAGAGAGCCAGCGAGAGCACGGCCACCGCAACCAGCCAGATGAGGGTATCGATCAGCAGGGCAATAAATCGGCTGCCGATACCCGCAAGGGGCATCTCAATCGCCACCAGTTCCGGCGTTTCAATGCTAAGCTGGTCTGCATTCGGGGCCATGACGCACATTCTCTCAAACAAATGGCTGCAGAAGCGACGGCCCCACTGGGACCGGCTGGCGGCGCTGCTCGGGCAATCGGACCAGAGCGGCCTGCGCCGGCTCTCCCGCGCCGAGTTGCAGGAGATGGCGCTGCTCTACCGTCAGGTGGCCGCGGACCTCTCCGCGCTCCGCCAGGACGCGACGGCACGCATCCATGCCGAGCATGTGAACCAGTTGCTGGCGCGCGCGCACCACGTTATCTATTCTGAGCGGAAAGCCAGCGCAATCTCGCTGTTCCGCTTTCTTCGCGATGAGTATCCGCTCATTTTCCAGCGTCAACTTCCTTTTGTGCTGGCGTCGCTGCTGGTATCCGTGGCCTGGGGACTGCTGGGCGCGGTCATCACAAGCGCAAAGCCGGAATTCATGCGCCACTTCGTCGGTCCAGCGATGATTGCCACGATGGAGCGGCACGAGATGTGGACGCGCTCCGTGATCAGCATTGCGCCCATGGCTTCGAGCCACATCATGACCAACAACCTGACGGTCAGCTTTGTCACCTTCGCGGGCGGCATTGCCTTCGGCCTCGGCACATTCTTTTATCTCTATGTGAACGGCATGATGATGGGCGTCATCGGCGCGGCCTGTCATCAATATGGCATGTCGCTGGCGCTGTGGAGCTTTGTGGCTCCGCACGGCTCGCTGGAGCTGCCCTCGATCCTGATCGCCGGTGGAGCAGGCTTCCGGCTCGGATACGCCATGCTCTTTCCCGGCTCAATGCGCTGGCGCGAATCCGTCGCGCAGGGCGGCATGGAAGCCACCCGCCTCGTCTCAGGCATCATCCCGCTGCTCGTCATTGCGGGCTGCCTGGAGGGATTCTTTTCCCCCTCGCATGCGCCCGTGTGGCTCAAGTTCACGGTCGGCGGTCTGCTCTTCACGCTGCTGCTCGTGTGGCTCTTCCGGCCGGCGAAGAAATCCGCGAGCGTCTGAGTCCCGGTAGCCATCTCTCACTTCACCCAGGCGCCGCTCGTCCTTACACCTTCACAAAAATCTTCTTGCGGTAAAGAACCCAGACGGGGATAAAGCAGACCGCAGTAAACGATACCGAGTAGGCAAACGCCGCCCAGCCCGGGTCGGGGATGTGCGCAAAGATGTGGTGGAACAGATAGGGCTGCACCGGCTCAAGGTGTTCGCTTGAAGTGAATGCAATCCCTCCCGAGGGCGAGAGGCGAGTGGCCCACAGCGCGCTGGAGAGCAGTTCGCTGATCATGTAGGCCACGATTGCGTTGGAGCCGAAGACGAGCCATGGCCAGGTCCAGCCCTTGCGCCAGCCCTGCTGCTCCACGGCCCAGAAGGCCAGCGTGAGCAGGCACAGCGAGTAGCCGCCCGCCACCAGCACAAACGAACTGGTCCACATGTTCTTGTTGAGCGGGAACTCGAGTGACCACAGGTAGCCCAGCGCAAGGCACGCAACAGCGGCCGCGGCCAGTCCCATCGCCCGGGCAGAGACGGCTCTGCAGCTGCGCAGCCAGAGGCCGGTCAGCACGCCCAGCAGCGCGGTGCCGATGGCAGGCAGATCGCTGAGCAGCCCTTCAGGATCGCGAACATTGTGGAGGGGCGGATCGAGATACAGGTGATAGGGGAAGACGTGGCGGTCAATCCATGAGACAAGGTTCATCGTCTCGTCCATAAACGGAATATCGCGCCCCGGCATGCCCGCGCCCGGCACGGGAACCCAGCGCACCAGCACCCAGTAGCCCACCAGCGCGGCCACCAGCGCCGCCACCTTGGTCCAGACGCGCTTGTCCCACAGATAGAACAGGCTCACCACCAGGTAGCAGACGGCGATGCGCTGCAGCACGCCATAGAAGCGCATGTGCGGCAGCTCAAAGAACGGGAAGCTGTTCACCACGACGCCCAGCAGAAACAGAATCACCGCGCGCTGAAGCGTGTGCCCGGCCAGCTTCGTGCGCGAGTCGCCGCGGGCCAGGCGCGCCTCGGTTGCGAAAACGACCGACACGCCCACAACAAACACAAATGTGGGAAACACCAGGTCGGTTGGCGTGAGACCGTTCCAGTGGGCGTGATTCATAAAGTGCCATGAGCCCGCGCCTCCATTGTTGTTCACCATGATCATGAAGGCGATGGTGATGCCCCGGACGACATCCAGAGAGAGCAGCCTCCGAACGGGTTCAGGAGCAAGTGCTGGGTTGGACATGTTGATAGATTTCTCCGTTGCGCGTGACGCGCTGGTTGCACCCTACCCTACGCGTTCAGGGCCTGTTCCGCCAAGTGGCGAACAACCCGGGCGAGCTTCCACATGCTGTACCCGCCCTGCACGCAAATAAGCCCGGGCATCTTTCGCCCGGGCTCTTTGCTGTTCTGCCGCGCTTCTTACTTGACCGTCAGGGAAACGAAGGCAGTCTGCGTGACTCCGCCGCCTGAGCCGGTGACCGTGATGGTGTACGTCCCGGTGGCTGCGTTGCGGTTTGCCTTGATGGTCAAGGTTGAGTTGCCCGAGCCGACAATTGACGTGGGGGTGAGGCTCAGGCTGACGCCCTTCTTCGCTCCTGAAGCGGACAGGCTGATGGTTGAATTGAAGCCGCCCGTCGCACTCGTGCTGATCGTGACGCTGCCTGAGCTGCCTCGTGCAACGGTGATCGATGAAGGCGACGCGCTCATCGTAAAGCTGGCAGAGGTTGAGGTCACCGTGAGAGTCACCGTGGTGGTCTGTGTCTGGCCGCCGCCGGTTCCAGTCACCGTGATGGTGTAAGTGCCCGCGGCGACGCTGGAGCCGACCGTGACGTTCATGGTCGAGCTGCCCGTGCCGGTGATTGACGACCGGCTGAAGCCGACCGTGACGCCCGAGGGCGCGCCCGAGGCCGTCAGCGAAACCGCCGAACCGAAGCCTCCCGTTACCGTGCTGGTGATGGTTGAGCTGCCGGTGCCGCCCTGCAGGATGGTAAGCGACGTGGGCGAGGCCGACAAGCTGAAGCCCGCAGTCGCCGTGGTTCCGGCCAGCGCATCGATCAGGCCGGCTCCGTTCGGGCTGCCCCAACCGGTGGCCAGGTCGTACCCGGTTGTGGCCGAGTAGCCATTGCTGCCGCTCGTGATGTCATGAAAATCCGCGTCGAAGCTGGAGCCACCGCCGATGGAGTAGAGCGTCGGATTGATGAAACCAACCGGCGTGCTTCCGTTGGCCACGGCCTGCTGATTGGCCAGCGCCAGATAGCCCGCCCACATGGGCGCGGCAAAGCTCGTGCCGCCATACAGGTTCGCCGTGCAGCTGGTCTGGTCCGCGCAGACGTAGAAGGTGTAATTCGCGTTGGCTGCGACGTCCGGCGCATTGCGATAGGTCTTGGAGCAGCTTGCGCAACTGCTGGCCGTCGACACCTGCCAAGAGGGAATCGCTATCTTATCCGGCGAGATGCCGCCGCCGCCGCTTGACCAGGCGCTCTCTGAACTCCACGGCCCCGCGGCAGAGCTGGTCTGCAGGTCCGTTCCGCCGACTGACGTGATATACGCATCATCTGCCGGGTAGTAGTAGGGGCTGCTGGCCGTGGGCCACTTGCCGGAATCGCCGGCCGCGACAAACAGGTTCTGCCCCTGCGCGGCGAATTCCTTGAAGTAAGGGTCATCGGTGTTCGGGTCCGCCGGCTTCCATGCCCAGGAGCAGGCCAGTTGCGCATTCAGCTTGCCGGTCTTCGAACTGGGCGTGGTGGCCATGGCGTTAAAGATCGACGCGTCCGTCGAGCCCACATACATGATGAGTTCCGCCATGCCCGGCGCCATGCCCAGAGCCTGCGTCATATCCAGCGTCTGCTCGGTGTCGTCGCACCCGCTCGAATAGAGGCAGCTCGTGCTGGTTCCGTCGGTCGAGAGCAGCGTCACCGGAACATTGTTGGTCTGGTGAGCGTTGGTGAAGTAGGTATTCAGATCGGCCAGATCGCTGCCGTAAAACTCGAGCAGTCCCACCGATTGTCCTGCTCCGGTCAGAGCCGTGCCGCCGTAGTAGGCCGCCCGCATGTCGCTGCCCAGGAACGACGCCGAGGGGCCGGAGCCCGTGGTGGCATTCGGCTGCGTGCCCGTCCGCTTGTTCAGCCCGGCAGGCTGCGGAATCGAGAAGTTATCCAGTCCCGATACGTGCCAGAGCTGAAAGGGCAGATCCACTGTGGGCTCGCGGTCCGGCGCATAGAAGCTGCGACCCTCCGTCGGGTGCTGGTAGAGATTCATCTTCACATGCAGGGCGCTGTTGATCGCAGCCACCGTTCCCACCACCTCCACATTCAGCCGATTGCGCGAAACGCCCGCCACGGTAAGGCCGTGCGTCTGCGCAAAGTCAATCACCGCGTTATAGTCGTCCTCCGTGGGCCCGAACTGCGCCGTGAACTGATCCACCGTTAGAAAGTGCCGATAGGCCGGGCTGTTCGGGTTGTAGACATCGGCAAGGAACCGGTCGAGCTGATCCTCGTTGCGCAAGGGCAGCGAAAGCACCAGGCGCATGGCCTGGCTGGCTGGCACCGGACCCAGAAGCCGCGCGCTGCCGTCCTTGGTTGCCTGGCGCACATGACGCGTCAACACGGTTTCCGCATGGCTGATGGCAGTCGCAGTCAGCATCAACGCGACGATGGCAAGCATAGCTTTCCTTGGGCTTCGACTCACGACCTCACCTCAAACTCAGAATTTCAGGAGTTTCCATCGGTGGCGCCAGCGTGGTGCGCCGTGGTTGGATTGTCGGCCAGGAGAGAGCTTCATGTCCATAGAGAACCAAAGCCCAAGGTTTCTCTTCGCTATTACCTTGGTGCAGGAGACGCCGGGCGACAAGCGGCGTCCCCCCGCATCGCGCACGGGAGCCCGGAATTGAATTCCACCTCAATCGTTTCGGTTTCCCCCGTCGCCGGCACGTGCCTCGGAGCCCTCGTGTGAGCAGGCTCACTGGGCCTTGCTTCCCCTGCGCTGTTACACTCCCCAGTTCAGGGGATTCCCGCATTTCCATCTGCAAGCGCCGGGAGGCAGTCCGTGCCAGAATTTCAGCCCTTTGTTTCGCCCTCCGAGAATCGCCCGGAGTTCACCCTTCGCGCCATTCTGCTCGGCTCGCTCTTCGGCATCATCTTCGGCGCTGTCACGGTGTACGTGGGCCTGCGCGCCGGACTCACCGTAGCCGCCTCCATCCCCATCGCGGTTCTCTCCATCAGCATCCTGCGCGTGCTGGGGCGCGCTTCGATTCTTGAGAACAACATCGTCCAGACCACCGGCAACGCCGGTCAGTCCATCGCCGCCGGCGTCATCTTCACCCTGCCCGCGCTCATCTTCCTCGGCTTCGATCTTGAGTACTCCCGCATCTTCCTTCTCGCTTTAATCGGCGGCTGGCTCGGCGTGCTCTTCATGATTCCCCTCCGCCGCCAGCTCATCGTCGAAGAGCACGGCAACCTGACCTATCCCGAAGGAACGGCCTGCGCCGACGTGCTCATGGCCGGCGAACGCGGCGGCTCGCTCGCCAGCCGCGTCTTCTTCGGACTCGGCCTCGGCGCGCTCTACACCCTCTTTCAAAACGAAAACATCTTCAAGGCCTGGCCCGCCACGCCCGAATTCCAGCCCGACTTCGGCCCCGCGCACATCCTCAAAGGCGCATCCATCAAGGCCGACGCCACACCCGAGTACCTCGGCGTCGGCTACATCATCGGCCCCAAAGTCGCGGGCGTCATCTTCGCCGGAGGCGTCTTCTCCTGGCTGGTGCTGATGCCGCTGATTTATTTTTTCGGCAAGGAGCTGCCGCACCCCATCTATCCCGGCACAGTTCCCATTGCGCAGATGGGCCCCAGCGACCTGTGGGCCACCTACATCCGCCCGATGGGCGCCGGAGCCGTCGCCGCTGCCGGCCTGATCACGCTGCTGAAGACGCTGCCCACCATCCTCGGCGCGCTCAGTTCAGGCTTCAGGAATCTGCGCTCCGCCTCCGCCGCAAAAACAAAAACTCTGCGCACAGAAGATGATCTCCCCATGAGCGTGGTCGTCATCGGCTCCATCCTGCTGGTGGCCTGCATGTTCTTCTTCCTGCAATTCAAGCCTGTGCCCGGCGCCTACGTTGGCTGGGAAGCCAACCTCGCCGCCTCGCTCCTCGTCGTCGTCTTCGGCTTTCTGTTTGTCACGGTCAGCTCGCGCATCGTGGGCCTGATCGGCAGCTCGGCCAACCCCATCAGCGGCATGACCATCGCCACGCTGATGGCCACCTCCGCCATCTTCCTTGTGAAGGGCTGGACGAGCCCGGCCTTTGGCGCGCTGGCCATCACCATCGGCGGAGTGGTGTGCATAGCCGCGGCCAACGCGGGCGACACCTCGCAGGATCTGAAAACTGGCTACATCGTCGGCTCCACGCCGCGTCTGCAGCAGATCGCCCTGATGATCGGCGTCGTCGTCTCCACCGTCGCCATCGGCTTCACGCTGAACCTGATGAACACCGGCCTCCAGGAGTTCCGTTCTGCATCGGAACCCTGGAGCCTCACGGCGCCGCACCCTGGCGTCGCTGTTCAGAGTGACACGCGCCGATTGCCGGAGCAGTTTTCCGTCCTCGGCCCCGCCCAGACCTCGACCCTGCACCACCGGAGCGAATATGTGGTGCTCAACGCGCTGGGTTCGCCGGAACTGCCTGACGGCAAGTATCTCTATTCGCCTGCCACCGGCCATATAGAGGTGCAGTGGATTCAGGGCATCGGCAGCGAGAAGGCCGCCGCGCCGCAGGCCCGCCTCATGGCCACCGTCATCAACGGCATCCTCACCCGCAAGCTCCCCTGGGGACTGGTCATGCTCGGCGTCTTCCTCGTCATCGCCGTCGAGCTGCTCGGCATCCGTTCGCTCTCCTTCGCCGTCGGAGCCTATCTCTCCATCGGCACCACGCTGGCGATTTTTGTCGGCGGCATGGTGCGCTGGTTCATCGACCAGGCCGCAAGCAAGGCCGGTGAAGGCGCGACGGAAAGCGAAATCTCGCCCGGCTCGCTCTTTGCCTCGGGACTCATCGCCGCCGGAGGCATCGTCGGCCTGCTCGGCGTCGCACTCAAGGGCTACGAAACCACCTTCGACAAAGGCGACATCCTCAACTTCCCGCACACGTTCCTGGATCACACATGGGTATCGGTGATGGCCTTTGCCATGCTCGCCTACTCGCTCTATTACTTCGCGAAGAAGCCGCTGAGCAAGTAACTCCCGGCCCTTCTCTCCCAGGCACGCGGCCCAAATCTGCCCCACCGAGACAATGAGTGCCCGACATCTCGCTTCTGGGATGTGGGAATCCACTCCTCTGAACCCGCAAAAATCCTCTCGACCATTTGCAGATAGTTTTCCGCAAATTCCTGGCAGATGATTTCGGGGAACCGTGAAGCACCCGCCGCGCAGCCTCAGCATCCAGCTCGCCTAGCGCAGGAAATGCCTGAGCTGCCAGAGCCCGTAGAACAGGAGCGCCGCCGCCGCCTCAATGAGAATCGCTATGCGGATGCCGCGCACGCAGCCCATACCGTCTGAAACTGGCCTGGACGGGCAATCCATTGCCGCAGAGCCCGCTGGAAGCGGCATGGCCGGCAACGAATCTGAGCCAGCTTGCTGTGCGGCTGGAATGACTTCGGCTTTCGATTGATCTAAGACGTGGCCAGCCATGAGATGTCTTCCTCCTGCGTGAGGGATATATCGGCAGAATCTGCCTGGTCGCCAGACGTCAAGCCAAAACTAAAGTACCCGGCAGCCGGGGCTGTTTTGTTCCTGGACACTGTCATTCTTCGTCTTCCCACGATGGGAAGCTGTGACTCGGGTCACCCGGCATGGAGGCATGACCCGGGAGCAGCATGAACACAGGCAGATTGAAGGGGTCTCTTATGTCTGGCTATCGCCGCTGCGCTTGCGGAAGACGACTCTCAGTTCGCGCCGCCAGTGCTCGCTGAGCGCAATCAGCTCCCACTCCACCTGCGGCGAGAAGTAGCGCAGCACCGGCTCGTTGGCGGGATGGATGCGCAGCGCGGGAGCGGCCAGCAGCAGGCGCGGCGCAAGCGGCGAGACCTCCGCGCCGGCAAAGTAGCCCTGGCGCTCGAATGCCGAGAGCGGCCTGCCGGCTCCGGCGGCGGGCTTGCGGTCGTCATTGAGCGCGCGCACGCGAATCCAGTAGTCCAGCGCCTGCAGCGGCAGGTGCAGGTCTTCATCGGCCTTGAGTTCGATGACCGCCAGGCGTCCTTTGCGGTCGAGCGTGAGCAGGTCCAGCATGCCCCGGTCGCCCGACGAAAGCGCGGGCACCTGCGTATACATGAGGTCGCCTCGCAGGCTGGGCATCAGCTCGGCAATGCCTCCGCGCAGCCGCGACTCAAGCCATCGCTCGGGTTGCAGACGAAAGAGCGCATCCGTGCGCATGCCGTCTGCGTGGCGGCTGAGGAAGAGCCGCGCAAAAAGCTCGCGGCACAGCGCCTCATTCTCCGCGGTCAGCGGAGTCTCATTGGCTCCCGCGCCAAACGTGATTTCATCCTCGCGGGCAAAGGAGTGGTTCGCCGCGCCGTGGCGGACGCGGGCAAACTCAAGACCATGCAGCAGCAGCGCAACCTCCGTCGCCGAACGCGGCCTGATCTCGATCCGCTCACGGGCCGCCGCGGGCGTGAGCCCAAGCAGCCGGTCAATTCCGGACTGGCAGCGCTCGATGGCGGTGGCGGCTGAAAAGGCATGCACCAGCCGCGACTCAAGATTCCCC
>JAJYBT010000034.1 GCA_021778875.1 Acidobacteriota bacterium
CTGAGGCGCTGGTAGCCATCGACATCAACACCGGCAAGTACGTGGGCAAGACGGCGCGGCTTGAAGACACCATCGTCAAGACCAATCTGGATGCCATCCCCGAGATCGTGCGCCAGATTCGTCTGCGCGACCTGGGCGGCATCATCATCATCGACTTCATCGATATGGATGAGCGCAAGAACCGCTTCAAGGTGATGGCCGCTCTTGAGGAAGCCCTCAAAAACGACCGCGCGCCAACCAAAGTCCTGCAATTCAACGACTTCGGGCTGGTCGCCATTACCCGCAAGCGCGTCAAGCAGTCCCTGGAGCGGACGCTCAGCGTGCCCTGCCCCGTCTGCCAGGCCACTGGCATGGTCAAGAGCCCCGCAACGGTGTGCAACGAGATCTACACCGAGTTGCGCAAGATGCGGAAGCACTTTGAAAGCGCCGATGTGCTGCTGCGCGTGAACCCCGAAACGGTGAAGGTGCTCAAGGCAAACAACGCGCGCTGGCTGGTGGAATTCGAGGAACTGGTCGGCAAGAACATCCTGGTGAAGAGCGATCCGGGCCTGCACCCGGAACAATTCGACATTCAGGGATAGACTTGCTATCGTAGTAAACCGCCAAAGGCTGGAGCGATGCTCCAGCCTTTGGCCGTTCTTGCAAAGCCGCGCAACCTCCCGGCGGAAAGCTGTGTCTAAGCTGGTATCAGAAGCTGCGTACGGGATCGCGCAGGCACAGGGAAAATTTCGACCCACGAGGTAACTCCATGTCCTTTCTCAGTTCGACATCGTTGATGCGGCATGTCACCATCCTTTCGGCCGCAGTGGCTTTCGCAGCCGGATCCGCGAGCGCCCAGTTCGCCGCCCCTGGAGGCGCTTCCAGCACGGCTGCGCCTTCGGCTGGTGAATCCAGTTCCAGCGCATGGGAGCTTGCAGCCAACAATGCCGGCAGCGCCGACTCCCTGCCCGCGGCGCCAGCCGCCGAGGGAGCCGCAGCAGCCGGACAAGGCGGCGGGTACCAGTCGCACAGCCTGTGGAGCCATCTGACGTATGAGGTGGGCGGCGGCTTCAATGCGCCATCGAGCGAGTCGTCCAAGTACATTACGTGGGGCGGGCAGTTGAACCTTGGCGCGGGATATCGCTTCAATCCGCACTTCAGTACACTGATCGAGTATCAGTTTCTTGACGACAAAGTGCCGGGCGCGCTGATCGCTCAAACCACGGCCACGGGCGGCAATGCGCACATCTGGTCGTTCACGCTGGCGCCTGTCTACGAGTTGTTCCCCACGCACACCAATGATTTCTACGTCACCGGCGGGGGCGGGTTCTATCGCAAAGTCACCAACTTCAGTGTTCTCCAGCCGACGCAGTTCTGCAGCTACTTCTATTGCGGCTATGGATACGCGCCGCAGACGGTTGGACACTTCTCCAGCAACCAGGGAGGCTGGAACATCGGCGGCGGCTTCAGTCACCGGATGGGCGGCGAGTATGGCGACAGCAGGGTGAAGCTCTTTGCCGAGGTACGCTTCCTCGACGTGCTGAACCCTTCGATCATCGCGCAGTCGGCGAACGGCCTTGCGCCCGCCACCATTGGCGCAAACACCAAGGTGATTCCCGTGAGCTTCGGAGTGCGCTGGTAGTTCAGCCCCGGAAGCAGGCAGCATAGAAAAGCCCCCGGTCTTCATCCCGTTTTCCCGCAAGGGAAAACTGGGATGAGCCGGGGGCAATATATTTTCTACAAGATGCCGAGAACTCTGAGCCGCACTAGCCCGCCGGCGAGAACGCCCAGCGGTGCAATGGCCACCTGTGCCAACTGGTACCAGATGGGCTGCTGTCCACGCAATTGCAGTGCGCTGAGCGCGGCCAGCGCCAGAAGGATGAGCCCCAGCGCCAGCACGTGGACAAGCGGGTTGGCTGCGCCGATCCACGCGGTGACGTAACCGCCCGCTGCGCCGGCCAGAAACGAAGCGCCAAGATTGACGACCGTGTAGCTCGCTCCCGGCCTTGCATTCACAGCCGCCAGGCTCGGCGCAAACAACTGCAGCAGTCCGCGCATCCCCAGGACCACCAGCACCGCTGCGGCAAAGCCCGCCGCCAGAGACAGAAACGTGTGCAGGATTACCATGGCTTGCGTTCCGTCTGCGTGGGCGCGCCCACCTCGCCGCGTTCAATACGCCCCAGAAATGCCCGCGCCAGGCGCGGCTCGCCGGGGTGGCTTTCGCCATGGATGGAGCAGAGATCGAGGAACTCGTCGCAGAGCGCATTGGGTTCGCCGGACTGGAGGGAGACGGCCTGCAACGCGAAGGCCAGATCGCGCAGGCGCGCGGCCTCCGGCCAGGCGTGACCGTCGCCGTCCTCGCTCAGCAACTCGATGTCTGAGAAGAGCCCGCGACGGCCGTGCGCGCACTCTTCAAGGCAGGCCAGCAGTTGGTCCGCAAAGACGCGGCTGAGGGTTTCAAGCTGCGCAGAATCGATGCTGTCGTGCGGTTCCATGGGCCTTCCCGTCTGGCTACTTTGCTTGCATCGCGGCTTCCACTTCGTTGGCGGTGTGGGGCATGGCGGCGTCGAGGTCGATGAGCTTTCCGTCCGGGCCCACAAGAAAATCGCATTCGATGCGTACGCCGATTTTCTCTTCGGGAATATAAACGCCCGGCTCGATGGTGAAGACCATGCCGGGCTTGAGCAGCGCGGGATAGTTGGCGGGGTCGTGTACATCGATGCCGACCATGTGGCCCAGTCCGTGCAGCCAGTACTTGCCGAGCGGCTGGCCGTGCAGGTCTTTGCCGTGGGTGTTGATGTAGTTGTAGGCCACCGTGTCCAGCGAATTGGGGTCCTTGCGGTCGCGGTCGTCGATGGTGGATTTGCCCGCGACGAAGGCCCGGATCGCAGCCTGCTGCGCGCCCAGCACGATGTTGTATATCTCGCGCTGACGTGCCGTGAAATGGCCGTTGGCTGGCACGGTGCGGGTGATGTCGGCGGCGTACATCGAGTACTCGCAGGCCGCATCGACAACCACAATGTCGCCATTCCTGATGGTGCTCGCATTCGCAGAGTAGTGCAGCGTGGTCGAGTTGATGCCTGTGCCGACGATGGGCGCATAGGACGGCCGCTCGCAGCCCTGCTCCATCCACACGGCTGTCATGCTGCCCGCAATGGCGCGCTCGGTTTTGCCCGGCTTCACATCGCGCATCATTGCGCGCTGGGCGGCGATGCTGGCCTCGCTGGCTTTTTTGATCAGGCCGATTTCGCCGGCGTCCTTTTCCTGGCGCAGGGGCATGGTCAGGCTGGTCACGTCGCGGGCTGCGGGCGTCGAGTCGTCGCCCAGCGTGGCCGCGTTGAAGCTCACAAGCGCCCGTGCCTGCTGCGCCTCCGGCTGCGTCCACAGGTTCCATGCCAGTTTGCGGTCGGCGGCGACCAGCTTGTTCAGCTCGGCGGGCAGCGCCGCCATCGGCTCCACTTCATCCACGCCCGTCGCCGTGCTCACGCCGGGAGTCGCGGCGTCCATCTTGACGCCGGTGTAGAGCTCCATGCGCAGATTGCGCGTGGGCAGAAACAGTATCTCCCTGTAGCTCCGCTTCGCATCGGGCTCGCTGGAGGGGCCAATGATCATCAACGCCGCTCCGGGCTCGTTCCAGCCCGTCAGGTAGTAGAAGTCCGAGTCCTGGCGGTAGGGCATGAAGTCCAGCAGCGGCTCGGGAGCGGAAAACAGGACTGCGACCCCGCCCTTGAGCGAAGCGGCCAGAGCCACGCGACGCGCGTGGTACGCGCTGGCGGGCTGCTTTTCAAGGGCATGCAAGGCAGGAAGGGCAGCGAGCGCGGCCACCAGGACAACAGCGCGGAGCGATTTCATTCCGCTATTGTCGCGCCTCGTGCCGTTCAGCGCAAAAGCTGATTTGCGAATTTGCGTGGGCTTACTCGCTGGAGGCCCTCAGCATTGCGGCCAGGCTGCGGTCCACATCGTCTTCGGTGGTGGCCCATGAGGACACGCTGATACGCATGGCGGTGTGGCCTTGCCATACCGTGGAGCCGCACCAGCAGGTGCCGTCGGCTTGCAGTCGGGCAATGGTCCTCAGCGTCTTTTCCGGTGAGCCGAAGGAGACGAGCACCTGGTTAATGACCACGTCGTTGAGCACGTCGAAGCCGGCGGCGCGCAGGCCGCGGGCAAAGCGGCGGGCGTGGCTCGATGTGCGCTCCACGATCTGGGCCATGCCGGAGCGGCCCAGCGAGCGCAGACCTGCCCACAACTCAACGCCGCGCGCACGGCGCGAGAGCTCAGGGTTGTAGTTGGAGGGCTCGCGCTGCTCGCCTTGAATGAGATATGGGGCCTGAATCGACATGGCCGCGCGCAATGCCAGCGGATCGCGCACCAGCGCAATGCCGCAGTCGTATCCGATGTTCGGCCACTTGTGGCCATCGGTGGCCCAGGAGTCGGCCTGCTCAAAGCCCTTGGTCAGATGCTTGTATGCGGGCGACGTCGCGGCCCATAGGCCGAAGGCCCCGTCCACGTGAATCCACGCACCGGCAGCGCGTGCCGCCGGATAGATGGCCTCGGCCGGATCGAAGGCGCCGGTGTTCACATTGCCCGCCTGCAGGCAGAGAATCGTCCTGGAGTCCAGATGCGGCAGCGCATCGGCTCGCATGCGGCCCTGGGAGTCCACGGGAACACGGACCACGCGGTTGCGGCCCAGGCCCAGCAGGCCAAGTGCCTTGGCCACGGAGGGGTGGGCTTCCTCGCCTACGACGACGGTGATGGGTGGAGCGCCAAACAGTCCGTCGTTCTTCACGTCCCACCCGGCGCGCTCGCACAGGGCATTACGGGCAGCGGCGAGCGAGGAAAAGTTGGCCATGGTGGCCCCTGTGACGACCGCGCCGCCGGTGCCGGCGGGCAGGTTGAGCAATTCCCTAACCCATTCCAGCGCCACCTCTTCCAGCGTGACGGCCACCGGGGACTGCGCCCGCTGGGCTGCGTTCTGATCCCAGGCGCTGACCAGCCAGGAAGAAGCGAGCGCGGCGGGCAGGCAGCCGCCGTTCACGAAGCCGAAGAAGCGGCCGCTGTTCTTGGCCACCGTGGCCGGCGAGCCGTACTCATGGAGCAGATGGAGGACCGTCTCAGGGCTGGTGGGCCCGGGCGGCAACGGACCGCGCAATGCGTTCAACGCGCTCACGGCCTGCGGGCTGGGCGCAACGGACCGGGTATCTTCACCTTCCAGGTAGTCCATCGCGTCGCGGGCAGCCCGCTTCAGCAGCGCGCTGCGGGCTTCGGAGTGAGAAAGAGCAGATGAGTGAGAAACAGCCATAGATAGTGCCGAGTCTAGCATTGCCATTGAATTTCCACTCATTTCGCCGTATTCTAAGAAGGCAGACGAATTTGTCCGCCTGAGTTGCCGTGGGTTTGCCGGCTGGCGGAGAGATGAGTGGGCTTACAGCCCACTTTTTATTTGGGGCAGATTTTTCAGAAAAACCCCAGGGTCAGGGCCGCCGATTGGGCGGCGTGGAAACGATGACGGCAAGGCTGGACGAAATCCGGTTGGCAGCGGCGAGAGTGGCCGCCTCGCATGGGTTGGACGTGGTGGATCTGGAACTCGCCGGTCCGGCCAAAGAGCGTGTTCTCCGCGTCTTTCTGGAGAGGAACGCCGAAGGGCGCGCGCGACTGAAGGCCGAGGTAGCCGCGGGAGCCGAGGGGCTTCCCGAGGGCCTTGCGGAAGGCAGGCTGAGCGTGGAGCAGCTTTCCGGCATGACCCACGAGGATTGTGCGGCCTTCAGCCGCGATTTTGGAGTGCTGCTGGACGTGGAAGACCTGATTCCCGGCGGGGAGTACACGCTGGAGGCCAGCTCGCCCGGTCTGGATCGCAAGCTGACGAAGCTTGAGGATTTTCAACGATTTGCGGGGAGCCTTGTGAAGGTGCAGACCTTCGAGCCGATCCGCAACAACCGCCACTGGCAGGGCCGGCTGGCGACCGGAGCGGGCGAGACGATTACCCTCGACCTGGCTGCCGTGAAGCAGAACAGCAAGAGCCGGAAGACCGGCGTAAACACAGTGGAGATTGCGCTGGGCAACATCGAAAAAGCGCAGTTGATTCCAGAGATTTAAGGGTTTTCCGGGCCTCAGGAGCGAGACCTGGACACCTGGCCAGGGGCGGGCAGAGGCCCGCGCCTCAAAAGCAACGATTCAACGGAACGGCACGGCCCTGAACCGGCTTCGCCACAGGAACAAACCGAGAGAGCAAGCACAGTATGGCCAGCGCTTTGTACCAAAGTATCGAACTCCTCAGCCGCGAGAAGGGCATCGAGCCCGAGCTCGTGGTTGGAGCCGTGGAAGAGGCTATTGCCCTGGCCACGCGCAAGTACTACAAGACCCAGGAAAACATGCGCGGGGAGCTGAACAAAGAGACCGGCGAAATCACGGCCTATGTCTACAAGACCGTGGTGGCCGACGAAGACCAGATCGAAGATCCCGTGAACCAGATCACGCTGGCGGACGCCAACGAGCTGGCTCCCGGCGTCGAAGTGGGCAGTGAGATCCGGCTCTACAAGGACACCAGCCCCCTTGGCCGCATTGCCGCGCAACTGGCCAAGCAGGTGATCTTTCAGAAGGTCCGCGAGGCCGAGCGCGACACCGTCTTCAACGAGTACGCGCATCGCGAAAAGGAAGTGCTGAACGCGACGGTCAAGCGCATCGAGGGCCAGGACGTTATCTATGACCTGGGCAAGGCCGAAGCCCGCTGCCCCAAGCGCGAGCAGTCGCGGCTGGAGCAGTTCTCCATCGGCGAGCGGGTGCGCGTCGTGCTCATCAAGGTGGACCGCGCCGCGAAAGGGCCGCAGGTGGTCGTCTCCCGCGCCGCGCCGGAGCTTGTATCGAACCTCTTCCAATCGGAAGTGCCGGAGATTTACGACAATACCGTGGTCATCCGCGCCATTGCCCGCGAGGCGGGCGAGCGCACCAAGATTGCCGTGCAGAGCCGCGACAAGGACGTGGACCCGGTGGGCGCATGCGTGGGCATGAAGGGCATGCGCGTGCAGTCCATTATCCGCGAGCTGCGCGGGGAAAAAATCGACATCATCGAGTTCAGCGACGAGATTACGACCTTTGCCGAGAAGGCGCTGCAGCCGGCCAAAGTGAGCCGCGTTTCCATCTCCGACCTGACCGATAAGCAGCTTGAAGTGATTGTGGACGACACCCAGCTTTCGCTGGCCATCGGCAAGAAGGGCCAGAATGTGCGTCTGGCGGCCAAGCTGCTGGGCTGGAAGATTGACATCAAGAGCGAAGAGGAAAAGCGCCAGGAGGTGGAGCAGCAGATGCAGGCTCTCTCCGGCGGACCCTCAACGCCCATCGAGCAGGTGACCGAGCTGGGCGATGGCATCATCCAGAAGCTTGTGGCCGCGGGCATCACGACCGTTGAGTCGCTGGCCGACATGACGCCCGAGCAGTTGGAAGAGATTCCAGGCATCGGCGAGAAGACTCTGGAACGTATCGGCGTGGCCGTGCGGCACTACTTCGGGCACTTTGAAGAGGGCGAAGAAGGCTACGTCGCGGAGGAGTTCGCCGAGACGATTCCGGGCGAAGCTGAAGTGGAGAACGCGCCCGCCATTGTGGCTAATGCGGAAGCCGAGGCAGAGAACTCCGCCGAGGTCATCGAGGAAGCGGAGAGCGTTGCGGCCGTGGCGGGAGATACGGAGCCAATGACCGCGATGGAAGATGTGATTGAAAATGTGCCCGACGCCGATGGGGCGCTGGAATCGGAATCAGGCGAGCGGGAAAGCGAAGATGAGCAGGCGGCCAAAGAGGGCGGCGCGTAAGATGCGTCGCGCCCTGCAAGGCCACTCAGGCGATAATGGAAGTATCAGAAGCAGCCATTGCCATGAGGTAGCTATGAGCGACTAAGGGCTTTGGGTAGCATTTTTTGAAAAGAGGCGGATGAGTAAGGTTCGAATCAACGATCTCGCGCGCGAGATGGAAGTCAAGAGCCGACAGGTTCTTGATGTGCTGGCGGAGCTTGGCCTGGGCGAAGGCAAGACGCACTCCAGTTCTATCGAGGATCATGAGGCCGAAAAGGTGCGCGCACAATTTGCGCGCGGCTCGCGCTCAGCGGGCAGCGGGGCGTCAACCCGCGGTTCGCAGACAATTGCGCCCAAAATTGATCTCTCCCACGTCTCCAAGCCCGGCGACGTGATGAAAGCCATTCTGGCGAAGAAGCAGGAACAGGAAGCGGAAGTTCGCCGTGGCGCCGTGCACGCAAAGCCCGCCGCCGCAGCGCCAGTCAAGACTCCGGCCACGCCGGCAGCGCCCGCGCCCGCAGCGCCTGTCGCGGCGCAGGCTGCGCCCGCCCGCCCTGAGCCGCGCAAGATTGTTCCGCCCGTCCGGCAGGCACCGCCCATCGTCTCTGCGCCGCACACGCCGGCCATTGCAAGCCGCCCACCGGCCGGTCCGGTAGTGGCCAAGGCTCCCGCTGGGGCCGTACCTGCGCGCCCCGCCGTTGCCGTGGTTCCTCCGGCTGTGGCCGTGGTCGTCAAGCCGCCGGCCGCGCCGCCAGCCCGTGAACCTCAGCCGCACCCGGCCGAACACGTTGCCGCGCCCGCAAAACCAGCCGCCACGGCTGCTGCTGCGCCGGTGGTGGCCGTCGAGGCAGCCGCCGCGCCGGTCCCTGCGCCCGAGCAGCCCGCCGAGCAGCCCGCTCCCATTGTGGCGGCTGCGGTAACCGCAGCCGCTGCGCAGCAGCCCCCCGTCGCAGCTAAGCCCGCTGCGGAGCCTGTTGCTGCGCCTGTCGCAGAGCAAAAAGCTGCGCCTGCCCCAGAAGAGGCGGTTGCAACTGCCGCTCCGGCAGCGCCCGTGCGCCGCGTCGTGATGCCCCAGACGGGCCCGCGACCGGTCTACAAAGCGCCGCCCGTGGTTCCCGGCACACCCGCTCCGCCCCCCGCTCAGGCAGGCGGCCTGCAGCGCGGCAGACCGATTTTCGATCGCAGACCCCCGGGCGCACCCGGCAGTTATCCTCAGCGCACCCCTGGCGGCGCTCCCGGGCAATTCCCGGCTGGACCGCGGCCCAAGCATCCCACGCGCACCACGCCTGGAGGCTACGCAGGACCCGGCGGTCCTGGAGGCCCCGGAGCCCGTCCCGGCTTCGGCGCTCGTCCCGGATTCGGCGCCCCGCGCCCCGGCGGCTTCGGCGGCCCGCGACCCGGCCCCGGCGGAGCACCGCCGTCCGGAGAGGCTCCCCGTCCGCAGCGCGCGGCCCCCAGAGGACGCGGCGGACGCCCGCAGTACCCCAAGACGAAGGAAGGCCCGATGAAGGGCTTTGTGCCGCCGCCGCGCTTTGGCGGAGGGGCACAGTTCAGCAACGAACCGCTGCCCATCACGCGCGAAATCACGGTCACCGAAGGCATCAGCGTCAAGGACCTGGCAGAAAAGCTTGAAGTCCGCGCCAAGGACCTGATTGCCACGCTGCTGATGCGCGGCGTCTTCGTCACCGTCAACCAGTCTCTCGACGCAGAGATGGTGAAGGACGTCGCTGCCAAGTTCGGCGTCGGCGCCAACGTCATCAGCTACGAAGAGGAGATCGCCAACCAGGCCATTGAAGAGGTTCTGGAGGCGGAAAACACCGGTGAGCTCGAAGTGCCGCGTTCGCCCGTGGTCACCGTCATGGGTCACGTGGATCACGGCAAGACCTCCCTGCTCGACGCCATCCGCGAAACCGACGTGGCGGCAGGCGAGGCCGGCGGCATTACCCAGCACATCGGCGCCTACAAGGTGCGTTTCGCCAAGGAAGGCTCGCCCGCCTCAGGCCGCGAGATCGTCTTTCTCGATACGCCAGGTCACGAAGCCTTTACCCGCATGCGTGCCCGCGGAGCCAAGGTCACGGACATCGTTGTCATCGTAGTGGCAGCAGACGACGGCGTGATGCCGCAGACGCTCGAAGCCATTGATCACGCGAAGGCTGCTGAAGTGCCCATCATCGTGGCCGTCAACAAGATTGACAAGCCCGAAGCCAACCCCGACCGCGTGAAGAAGCAGCTCGCGGACCGCGGCCTGATTCCCGAGGAGTGGGCCGGCGGCGGCGAGAACAGCACGGTCTTCGTCGAAGTCTCAGCCAAGAAGCGCATCAACCTGGACCTGCTGCTGGAAATGATCTGCCTGGTTTCGGACATCAAGGCTCCCAAGGCCACGCCCGGCCGCAAGGCTGTGGGCTCGGTGCTCGAAGCCAAGCTGGACCGCGGCCGTGGCGCCGTGGCCACCGTGTTGGTGCAGGACGGCACGCTGCGCCTCAACGACAGCTACATTGTGGGCAACACCTTCGGCAAGGTCCGCGCCATGTTCGACGATCGCGGCCGTGCCATTGAAGAAGCTGGTCCCTCCACCCCGGTTGAAGTGCTGGGCCTCGAAGCCATGCCCGACTCCGGCGACACGTTCCTCGTCGTCGCCGATCGCGACAAGGCCAAGGGCATCGCGCAGTATCGCAAGAT